>JAADYV010000405.1 GCA_010092855.1 Chloroflexota bacterium
GCGGCGAACCCGACGCGGAAGGCGGCGAACCCGACGCGGAGGTTGACGATAAGCCCGACAGGGGTGATGCGCCAGCACCGGCGTACCAGCCCGACGCAGAACCGACCTTCATGGGCGAGACGCCGGAAGCACCGCATATGCAGGCGGCACCCGATGAGCTGGAGCCGGTGAGCGCGTATTCGCCGCCGCCAGAATCCGAGCCGCCGCGCGTTGATGACCCGCCAGCACCGGCGTACCAGCCCGACGCAGAACCAACCTACATGGGTGAGACGCCAGAAACACCGGATGCGCAGGCGGCACCCGATGAGCTGGAACCGGTGAGTGAAGCGCCGTCTGCACCGGGCTGGCTGGAATCCGAGCAGCCCACCATGCCGCCCACCGCGATGTGGGATGCAGCCACGGGCGCACCTGTTGCCCCACCTGATGCTGCAGCGGCGGATGATATCACTGTGTCGGGTGAGCATGTCGCCCCAGAAGCGCCTACCGTTTCGGAAGAGGGCTATGCCAGCCCGGATGATGCACAAACCCTGACCGATGTGCAACCAGCGGTAGAGGTCCCCGCGCCGCCCTTCACCCCGCCACCGGGAACCCTGGATTCTGACCTGGATGCTGCGGGAGACGCTGCTGTGTCCTCGGTTGCAGACCCGGATCGCACCTTTGTGCCGGATGGCACGGATGACCAGGACGCCACTGAAGTGATCGATCCGGTACCCGCACCGGGGGTGCCTGCGCCACCCCTTGCGCCGCCGCCCGATATTGCTGCGGAAGGAACACCTGCTCCGCCGGTTGAGCAGGTGCAAGACCCCGACGCGACTGAGGTATTGGCCGATACCCCGCTCCCAGCGGATATGGCTCCTCCGGGGCAAGCCCCGCCGGAGATCGTATCGCCACCGCACCTGACGCCGCCGCCACCGCATGTGCCCGCTGAGGCAGGTGCCGTGCCGCTGCCGGACGATATGGCCCCACCACCCAGCAAACCGGAAATGATTCCCGCGCCACCACCGAGTGAACCGCCGGTCAGCAAGCCGGAAGTGATTCCCGCGCCGCCGCCCAGCGCGCCCCCGGTGAGTGGTCCGCCCAGCGCACCGCCCGGCAGCGGGCAGACGATGCGCGCGGTGCCCGTTCCCCCGGCCAGCGAACCGCCGCAGAGCGCTCCACCTTCCGGGCCACCGCTACCTGCGCCCATTGTCGGCGCACCGCCGCAGGTCCGGTTTGATCCCCAGGGGAAGACGTCCGGTACTGTCCCACGCCCGGCCCCGTCTCGCTTCAAACCACCCGAACCACCGCCTGGTCAACAGCCGAGCAGTGCGCCGCGCCCGGCTCCGTCGCGCTACCAATCACCCCCGGCCAGGCCATCGGCACCCGCACCAGCGCCGGCACCCACACCGGCAGTGTCTGCACCGCCGCCCAGCCCGGCTCCTGCGCCCGCCCCTGGGCCACCCACGCCCGCCTACATCCTGCCACCGGCCAGCGCGTATGGCCCGCTGGCAGCTAGCAGCGTGATGACGCCCGGCAGCGCGCTCTACGAACAGCGGGTGCGCGAGTATCGCAGCGCCGGGTACCGCGACCACAGCCAGGCGGCGAACGGCATCGTGCTGCGTGGCAGCAAGCCTCTCACCATTTTGGGCTGGTTGATCGCGCTGGTGTCGGTGATTGGCGTGCTGTGGTATCTGGTGATCCTGGCCTCAAGTGGGTTCCAGCGCGACAAGGTCTACGTGCAGCGCGAACCGGGAGGCCAGTTGTTTGAAGACGGTCCCGGCGCGGCCCACGTTCGCCGCCAACGCTCGCGGGTTGGACGGCGCTGGGGCATCATCGGTCTGGTGATGCTGGTCTTTAACGTGATTCTGGCTCTGGTGTTGGGCGCGATTGGACTGGTGCTGCTCAGCCAGGAGCGCTACCAAGCCGCCGTGCTCGAAGCGTACCCGGAGGTGGCGCTGGTGCAAGACCAGATCGACGATCCTGGCGTGTCGGCCAGCCAGTCGGACGTGGACCGCATGGAAACCGGCGGCGTGGTGTTCGTTATTCTGGGCGGTATCGCGGCGATTGGCATCTGGGCCGGACTGACAATGTTCGTGATCGGGTACGTGCACGCGGTGGCCTATTTCACGCCCGTGCCGCCGCTGGGTGCCAGTTACGGCTGATGACACTGCCGCGTCCCCTGGCGGATTGGGTCGCGGCGGAAACCGGTGCCGCGCTGCGATCTGCGCGCCAGCTCGCCGGTTCGACCTCGACCACGCTCTACGTCCTGGAGCTGGATCGCCGGGAGCCGCTCGTGCTGCGCGTGTTTGATAACGCTGCCTGGCTGGCGCACGAACCCGACCTACCCCAACACGAAGTCGCCGCCCTACGGCACGCGGCCCGCGCTGGAATCCCGACGCCGGAGGCGGTCGCACTGGCGGTGGACGATCCGCCGGGCGGGGTGCCGCTGCTGTTGATGACGGCGCTGCCGGGGCGCGTCGACCTGGCTCCCCCGCACCTTGCCGCGTGGCTAGACCGGTTGGCGATGACCCTGGTGCCGCTGCACGCGCTCGCCCCGGATGGCTTCCCCTGGACGTACTTCACCTACAACGACGTGACGCAGTTGACGGTTCCCGCCTGGTCCGCGCAGCCAGGGGCCTGGACGCGCGTGCTGGATGCCGCCAGTGGACCGCGTCCCCGCGCGCGGACGTGCTTCATCCACCGGGATTACCACCCCACCAACGTGCTGTGGCAGGCGGGGGAGGTCAGCGGAGTGGTGGACTGGGTGAATGCCTGCGTGGGCGCGCCCAACCTGGACGTGGCGCACTGTCGACTCAACCTGGCGCAGTTGTACGGGGTCGAAAGCGCCGACCACTTTCTGCGTGGGTACCAGGCCCAGGCCGCCGGTTTTGCCTACGATCCCTATTGGGACGCGCTGGCGCTGATTGAGGTACTGCCCGGCCCGCCGGAGCTCTACCAGGGATGGGTGGATTTCGGCGTGACGCACCTGACGCCGGACACGGTGCGCGCGCGCCTGGACGCCTATGCCTGCCATCTCGCCGCGCGCCTGTAAGGGGTGCCGATGTTGATCGTGACCTATGCGCTGGCGCTGTGGCTGGGCCTGTATCTCCTACGGTTAGGGACATGGGACGCCGGGGCCGGGTTGGTGGTCTATGCGTTGGGGCTGGCCCTGGTTGGGCTGCCAGGCTGGTGGATCGCTACGGCGGTGGTACCCGCCGTTTTTTGGCTGCTGTCGATATGGCGTCTGGGGCGGCGCTTGGCCCACACCCCGCGCCGCGAACGCTGGCTGCTGGTCGCCGCGTCGATCTTCCTGACGCTGAGCCTGGGCTCGCTGCTGCTGCCGCGCCTGCCGCGCGACGTGGCGCTGCTGGCAGTGGGTACCGACCTGCTGCTGGTCGGGTATGTGGTCGCGGTGCTGGACGCGGACAACGTAGGGGAGGTGTTCCTGCCGGCTGCGCTGCGGTCATTGGTGGCGGCGGCGCTGGTGGCTGTGATCTTTGGGGGGCAGGTCGGTTTCGCCATCATCATCGAAGGGCCGTCGCCAACCTTGCGCCTGCTGCTGGTGCAGGTTATCGCCGTTAGCATTGCGCTGGCGGTGTTTGCCGCGCCGATTAACAATCGTCTGGACCGGCTGCTGCTGCCGGTGCGTGTGGGTCAGACACGCGCCACGCTGCGTGCCGTAGGAGAGGGGTTGCCGCGCACCGCTGACGACCTCGACCCGGTGGCGATGGACGACGAGACCTTTGCCAAACACACTCGCCGCGCGCTGAGCGCCCTCAACAAGCCGGACAAACTGGCCGCCAGTCCCCTCATGCGTCTGCCAGAGCTCGAGTCTGAATCGCCATTGGAGCGGGTCACGGAACTGCGCGCGCTGCTGATCGAGCGCATCCAGCGCCTCAAACCGACCGGGTCCGACGGGTACGGCACCGGCGATGAATGGCGCTACTACAACGCGCTGTACTATCCCTACGTGCTGGGCGTGCGCCCCTTCAGTCGCCGCACCACCATTGACCAGCCAGACGATGAACTGCGGACGGTGCTGGCCTGGTTCCAGACCCAGGTGCCGGAGCGCACGCTGTACAACTGGCAAACCGCCGCCGCTGCCCTCATCGCCAGGGACTTGCGCGCCTGAAGTGGCGGTGATTGGCAGTCGTTGGCAGGGTTTTGTATGGCCCTGGCAGTTTTCTCCGGGGTAGTGTGTGGGTACGTCGACCGCACACTGGACCAAAGGAGAAAACAATGGTGACCGAATCACAAACCCTGGGGAAACCCGCCGCACTGCGCAACATCCTGTATGCCAACATCGCGTTTTGCATGACGTTTGTGGCGCTGTTTGTCTTTGCCGCTGGCCCGATCGCCGATTTCGCAGACGTCGCGTGGGAGCCGTATCTGCGCCTGCTGGGGATCGGGTTGGCTGGCTTTGCGGGTTACGTCTTTTATGCTGCGCGCACGCTGGAACGCCGCCTGGTGTGGGTGGTGTTTGCGCTGGATGTAGCCTGGGTGGTGGGCAGCTACGTGCTGCTGGCGTTGGATGCGCTGCCGATCACAACCGAGGCGCAGTGGGCGCTGGCCGTCATCGCGGACGCGGTGCTGCTGTTCGCCGTGCTGGAATACTGGGCTTTGCGGCCCGTGCAGCGCTGAACGAGGTGCCAGGATGTATACCCTGAACGCTGAACGGCACATCAATGCACTGGCAGACATCGTGTGGGACGTGATATCCGACGTTGAGCGCTATGCCGAGTACGCTCCCAACCTGAGCCACGTGCACAAAACCAGTGATGGGCTAACTCCGGCGCGCCGCTGCTACGACAACCAGGGACGCGGCTGGAACGAAGCCTGCGTGTTGTGGGAGGACCGCAAGCAGTACGCCTACCTGATCGATACCTCGGACTATCCGTACCCCTTCGCCCACATGAAAGGCACGTGGGGTATGGACGACACTCCGGAGGGCGTGCGGGTGTGGATGCGCTTTGAATACGCGCCCGATAAGCCCTGGGTGCTTGGCTGGTTGGTGCATCGCCGGGTGCAGCAAGTCTTCGGCCCCATCGTGGCAGAGCTGCTGGACAACAGGGAAGCCGAAATCGACCGCCGCACCCGTGAAGCCGCGCGCCCCTGACTCCCGCGGCCTGTAAACCATATCGCCAGACCCACCTGGACGGTCGCCGGTCGGTACCAACGCCGGTGACGGTCCAGGTGTTTGTTATGCACGGTGCAGCGCTAGCAGGTCAGGTGCAGAATCGCGTTCGTGGTGCGCAGATCGCCTTCCGACAGCAAGCGACACGCTTCCGGGGTGGTGACGGCGACCAATTCCACGCCGCGCGCCTCAGCCTCGGCGTACACTGCGTCCATGATCGGCAGCTTGCCGTGTACGCCGGTCCCGACCACCAGCCGCGCACAGTCCCAGGGGATCACCTCTTCGACCGCGAGCGGGGTGTGGCCAAAGCGTTTTTTGTATGGGCGGGAGGGGTCTTTGTCGCGCTGGTGGAGGGCACCGTCCACTACCACGACGTCTTGCGTATAGCGTGTACCGTCAATCTCGATTTCGCCAAACTGGATGAACGTGAATTGCATGTGTGCTCCTCCTTGTTGGGTCTTAACACATTCTAACATAGTACCATTGGGGGAGGGCAGAGCGGCGCAATATTATCTACACTGGATGGTGACGGGAAGTCCGTTCAGGAGCGGTCGAGATGCCACCCATTACCTGCCCCGATTGTGGTGCGGTGCTGTCCAGCAGCCACCAACCGGGGCCTACCATGTGTCTCCACTGCGGTGCACCATTCCAAATTGTGAGCCGGCAGAACCGGCTGGCGATCCGCCGCTGTTTGACCGCGCCTGCCAGTCAACGCCTGGTCCATTTCCAGTTGCACCACACCCCGCAGAACCTGCGTATCAACGTGGTGCCAGGCGAACCGGCGCTGTTTCGCGACAGCGATACCGGCCACTTTGCAGGGCGGACGTTTGTGCTGGCCGGGCGCCAGCCGGTGTGGCTGCACCATCTGGGGAC
>JAADYV010000406.1 GCA_010092855.1 Chloroflexota bacterium
ACCACCAGTTCTGCGTCCAGGTCGGCCAGCATGGTTTCGTATTCGGTCACGACCGGGTGTTGTTGCAATACCTGGGCGAATTCCTGCCGCCATACCTGTGCGCGCCCCATCCGGCCCGCCCACCCGTAGTAGGCAATCTTGGCGCGGGCCAACGACAGGCTGGCCGCCCGCCGCAGCGGGGACCGCCCGTTGCCGGTGCTGCTGGCGCGGACCTTCGTCCACAGCGTCTTGGGGTCGTAATACGCTTTGCGCGCCATGTACGCCCGGTACATGGCTGGCTGGATGCCCGGATCGTGGTACGGGTCGAACGGCAGCAGGCGCTGAATTTCGACATCGCGCGGGGCGCGGTCCAGCGAGCCTTCGTACTGCTGCGGATCGACCAGCACCACCACCCGCTCCCCCTGTTCTTTCAGGCGGTGGCCCAGGTCGCCGTTGCGCACGTTGCGCAGGGCTAAAAAACTGTCACAGCCGATAACGATTGTCATGATGATCCGTCCTAAGCCGGAACCAGCTTATGCCTGGTCCAGCAAAATGTTTTCGACGATTTCGCAGATCGCGTGCCATGCCAGGATGTGCAGTTCCTGGATGCGCGGCGTGGCGTCTGCTGGTGCGCAAAAGCAAATGTCAACGTGGGCGGGCAGCTTGCCGCCCTTTTGCCCGGTGAAGCCAATTGTCGTCGCCCCGATGCGGCGCGCATCGTCCAGCCCCTTCAGCACATTGGCCGAGTTGCCGCTGGTGCTGATGCCGATCACGACATCGCCGGGCCGGGCCAATGCTCGCACCTGCCGCCCAAAGACATCCTCGAATGCCCAGTCGTTGCCGACGGCGGTCAGGATCGAGCTGTCGGTGGTCAGCGCGATGGCGGGCCAGGGTTCGCTTTCCTGCAAAAAACGCCCAACCAGTTCGCCCGCGACGTGCTGCGCATCGGCGGCGCTACCCCCATTGCCGAAGAACAGCAGCTTGTGGCCCGATTGCAGCGCCTGCACGAAGACGCCCGCCACTTCAGCCAATACCGGCAGCGATTCATCCAGCAGCCGTCGGTGCGCGGCCAGGCTGTCCTGCATGATGCGCGCAAACTCCGGCAGCAGGGCGTCGTCTCCATCCCGCTGAGCGTGTCTGATCAGCCGGATCGCTTCGGCGACTGCACCTTCACCCCCGGCGCGCGCTAGGATGCGGTGTGCAGCGGCGCGGGCGGCAGGAGTCGCGTTGGCGGGCGCGAGTCCCAACCCAACAGCGGCTATCGCAGGCGCATCGCGGTCGCTGTCGCCCACGTAGCACATGTTCGCCAGCGCGACGTTTTGTTCGGCGGCGAGCTGCTGCAAGGCGGCCAGTTTGTCCTTCGCGCCGGGCATCACGGCGTCCACGCCGAAGCGTTGTGCAATGGCGTCGACCATCGCGTTGTCTTCGCCGGTCACGAAGACCACCGGCATCCCCTCGCGCTGCAGGGCGGAGAGTGCGTCCAGGTCGTGGAAGTCCAGGCGTTTGACTTCCTCGCCGCTGGCTGAAAGCGTGAACCGTCCGTCGGTCAGCACGCCGTCAATGTCCAGCGCCAGCAGTTTGATCCCCGTGCTGTTGTCTACCATGCGGTGCGTCCCCCTGCCATCACGACGTTAAAGCCGGTCATGTACGATGATGCGTCCGAAACGAGGAAAATCACGGCGGCCTGGTATTCGTCCGGATGCGCCATACGCCCCATCGGGATCAGGTTGGTCAATCGCTGGACAAAAGCCGGGTCCTGGTTGTTGAACACGCCGCCCGGCGACAACGCATTGACGCGCACGCCCCGGTCCGCCCAGTATGTGGCCAGGTACAGTGTCAGCCCGACCAGGCCAGACTTGACGACCGAATAGGTCACCGGCTTGACCGGCTGCTGGTCGTCGGGCAAACCGGGCTGGCGATAGATGCGCTGGTCCGGCGCGATCACGCCCAGGTCGGACGCAATGTTGAGAATCACGCCCTGCCCCTGGCTGGCCAGGTGGCTGCCAACCACGCGGCAGCACAGCATGGCCCCCGTCAGGCCGACCGCGATATCCTGTTCCCAGGCGGCCAGCGGGAAGTTCTCAAACCGGGACCATTCCGGCCCATCGTCGCCGGTGTCTTCCATCTTGGGGTTGTTGGCGGCGTTGTTGATCAGGATATCGACGCGCCCGAATGCGTCCAGCGTTTGCGCCAGCAAGCCCTGGACCTCGTCTGGCTGCGTGATGTCGACGCCGAGGCCCAGCGCCGGGCGATCATGTTTGTCGCTGATCGCCCGCGCTGCTGCCTCTGCGCGATCTGTCGCAATGTCGACGAGCACGGGGGTCCCGCCCATCTCGGCGATGGCAGCGGCGTGCTGGGTGCCCAGCAGCCCCGCCCCACCGGTGATGACGGCTACCCGGTCTGTCAGGTCGAATTTGTCGCGCACGTTGGCCATTCGTTTCCTATCCTACCCGGCGCAGTTTCTTCTTGATCGGCACTTCGCTGTCATAAACAACTTTGACACCGTCGCCCATCGCTTTTTCGATGGCGCGGATATCTTTGATCAGCCGGGCGAACCCCTGCGGCTCGACCGATGCGGCCTGGTCGCTGCCCCACATGGCGCGGTCCAGCGTGATGTGCCGCTCGATCATGCACGCGCCCATCGTGGCGGCTGCCACCGAAGTCGCCAGGCCAACTTCATGCCCGGAGTAGCCAATCGGCACGCCATAGCGTTCCTTCAGGGTGAAGATCACGCTTAGATTCAGTTCTTCGATCTTGGACGGATAGGTGCTGGTGCAGTGCAGGATGATCAGGTTATCAGTACCCAGTACCTCAACCGCGTGATCGATCTCTTCCAGGGTGCTCATGCCGGTCGAGATGATGATCGGGCGGCCATACTGCTTATGACGCTTCAGCAGGTTGTCGTCCGTCAGCGAAGCGGATGCGATCTTGTAGGCAGGCGGGTTGAACTGTTCCAGGAAGTCAACCGAGGCTTCGTCCCAGGCGGAACCGTACCACATCATACCCTTATCGGCGCAGTAGGCGTCGATAGTCGCGTACTCTTCCTGGCCAAACTCCAGCCCGAACTTCAGGTCGCCGTTGGTTTCACCGAACGGGGTTTCGCGCGGGCGGGCCAATTCTTCCGGGGTGTAGACCACGTCCACTGTGCGCTTTTGGAACTTCACCGCGTCGCAGCCGGTGAAGGAGGCGGCGTCGATCAGTTTCTTGGCCAGGTTGAGGTCACCATTATGGTTGATGCCGATTTCAGCCGCGACGAAACAGGGCTGCCCATCGCCAATCAAACGATCCCCAATCTGTACCGTTGTGCCCGTATTATTTGTGTTGCTCATGATGCCTTGTTTCTCCTTGTTGTTGTCGTGTGTGGGTCGTGTTGATGCTTATACCGGGTGGCGTTCCGCCGATTCCTCAGGGGTCAGCGGCAAACCGTCTTGAATACGTTGTAGCGCTTCCTCAACCACCGGGATATTCTCCGGATAATCGAGTTCAAACATGGGTTCGTCCACGATGAACGGGATGACGCGATCGCCCCACATCGAATTCTTTTCCAGTACAGCGCGGGGGCGGATCACGTCTACGTAACCATTCTGCCAGTAGACCGGCGGCAGCATCTGGCGCGGCAGCGATTGGCTGTCGGGTTTGCCTTCCAGCCGGGCGACGGGTTCCATGTAGTCACCTTCGATGAACCACATCTTGAACGGGGTTTGCAGCGCCATCGTGACCGAACGCAGGGCGTCGGCTTCGGGAAACGCGGCCAGCTTTTCGATGGCGGCGTCGATCAGTTCCACGCGGCGCACGGGGCCGGTGGGCCGGAGCTGCACAATCATGTCCGGCTCGTAGCCCTCGTTGTCGCGCAGCCAGGTCAACGTGTGACGAAAAGCGTCGATGTCGGGCGACAAGTCCTGCGCGAACTCCGCCGGGCGCATAAAGGGCAGTTCCGCGCCCCACTCTTTCGCCACTCGTGCGATCCGCTCGTCGTCGGTGGAAACGATGACGCGGTTGATGTGCTTCGATTCCTTTGCCTGCAAAATCGAGTAGGCGATCAGCGGCCTGCCGGAAATCTGCATGATGTTTTTTCCGGGAATGCCTTTCGAGCCACCCCGCGCCGGGATCAACGCCAGCACCTTATCCGTCATGTTCCCACCTCCACGATGTCTACGCTCTGCCCGGTTTGGAGTGATTCGTCAGCCGCTAGCGCGATCTGCATACTGCGGATGCCTTCGTCCAGGTCGATCAGGGATGTGGCTTCCCCGCGCATACAGGCCACAAAATGCTCGATTTCGCTGATGAACATCTGGTTGCGATCAAAGTGATCAAAGTGGTGGACTTCCTTCTTGCGCGTGGCGTGTTCGTGGAATTCCACCGTATTGGCGTAATAGTCGTAATACAGCTTGCCCGCGTCGCCAATGACCTCACACACGCGCTGCGGCGGGCGCTGCACGTAGTCCAGGTGCAGGTGGACCGGCAGCGGTCGCCCGTCGTATTCGCAGTGTAGCAGGGCGCTGACCGAGTCTTCTACGTTCACATCCAGGTGACTCAGATGCCCGCCAACTGCATACACCCGGCGCGGCAGCCCAAACAGCCACAGTGCATAGTCGAACTCGTGCGTCTGGATGCGCAGCGAGCCGCCGCCCAGTTCTTTGCGGGCCGGGTGCGTTTCGCGGTAGTCCTCATACGGGTGCCAGTCGGGTAGGTATTCACCGTTGACGATATGCGCGTGCACGATGCGCCCCAGGCGGCCTTCGTCGATCAAACGCTTGATCAGTTGCAGGCCGGGGTGGAAGCGGAACTGGTAGGCCACAAACACGGTCAGGTTCTGCCGTTCGACCAGGTAGCGCAGTTGGTCCATGCCTTCCATCGTGTGTGAAATCGGCTTTTCGATGAACAGGTGCGCGCCCGCTTTGGCTGCCGCCAGCGCGACCGGCATGTGCAGCGTGTTGGGATTGGTGATGAAGACCGCGTCCGGTTTTTCGGCCAGGGCAGCATCCAGATCGCTAAACGAGCGGATGTTGTATTCTTCTTCCAGCACCGCGCCGGGCCGCACGGTCATGTCCGGGTTGAGAACGGGACTGGCTCCCCGGCGGCGGAAGGCCAAAATATCAACGTCGTCGCCCATCACGGCGCGCAGGTTGCGCACATGGCGCTGGCCGATAGAGCCCAGTCCAGCGAATAAGACTTTCATACGGTTGTTGTCCTTCTTTTGTGGGAGCGCAGCCGGTTGGTGCTCGGCTGCCTGGCGGCTTTTCAACAGCCATTCGGTTACACGCAGATCAAACGGTGTGTCGATGTCGACGGAATCTTCGTCGTTCATCACGTAAGGGGCGACACGTTCCCCATAAAACCCGTTATGCTCGAACAGCACCGGTACCCGTGTGACCAGCACCGCCGGGCCGTTGCGTCCGTAGAGCTTGGGCACGTCCTGGCGACGGTAGCGGTCAAAGGGCAGCGGGTCTTGCCAGAAGTCTGCCAGGTTGCCGCCCTGGACCTGCATCACCTTGTAGGGGCTGAAGTGGTGCGGCACTTCCAGCACACTGACCACCGTATCCACGCCGGTTTCGGCCAGTACGTCCAGCGCGGCGTCGATGTGGTCCGCGCGGCGCAGCGGCGAAGTGGGCTGGAGCAGCACCAGTACATCCGCCTGCCAGCCGTCGTTCTCGGCCAGCCATTGGACAACGTGTTGGGCTACCGCGATGCTGGGCGTATCGTCCTGGGCGAGTTCGTCCGGGCGCATAAAGGGCACCTCGATGCCATACGCCCGGCCCACCGCCGCTATTTGCTCCGTATCGGTGGAGAGCACCACGCGCGAGAGTCCCCGGCTGCCCAGCGCTGCCTCACAGGTATAGGCCAGCAGCGGACGCCCTGCCAGGGAAATGATGTTTTTGTGCGGGATGCGCTTGGAGCCACCCCGCGCCGGAATCAAGCCCAGGATATTCACGGCGCTACACTCGTTTGTTCAGTGGCCGGAACGCTGCACTGTGCCAGTTCGTTCAACGTCAGCACAAGGTCCTGTCCGATGATGGGTTGCTGGTCCGAGATGATGCGGTTGGCCTGGCTTAGCCGGTCCGAAAGGCGGCATAGACTGGGCCACGTTTCAGGCGATTGATCGGCCACGCGCGCGGCTAGTTCGCTTGCGTCCGCATACTGCTCCTGCATGGCGTAGCCCTCGATGAACGGCAGCCATTCCGTCTCGTCCTCCGGGTCGTACCCCCGGTCGCGCGCGGCGTTGCCCAACTCGACCACGTCTGCCCACTCCCCGCGCTGGCGAGCCAGCTCAGCGGATTGGAAATAGTAGCACCACGTATGCGCCGGTTCCGCGCCAAAGATTCCGGCGGGCAGGTCGGGTGCCGCTCCCTCGGTGATAATCCGGCTGGCATCGGAATAGGGCATCACGGCGCGCAGCAGCGCATCGGCCTGGAACGGCAGTTCCTGCAACTCGCGATCCACCACCCGCAGACAGCCGGTGTTCTGGCGCGGGATTGCGACGATGAGCGTGTTTTCCGGCGGGATCGAGAATGTCACGCCGCGGATTTCGCGCTCGAGCGTCTGCTGGCTCAGCAGCATATCCAGGTGCCATTGGCGGAGGGGATCGCCAAAAATCACTGGGTCGGTCGCCTGCGGATAGTAGATGATGCTGGCTGGTCCCCAAACTTCGTAGTCGTCCGAAACCTGGATCGTAGGGTTGGTTGCCGGGCTGGGCGGCGTCCCAAAGTGCACCAGCAGGGTGGTGTCTGGCTCGATCTGCGGCGCGCGCCACGATAATTGCCACCACAGGTCCTTTTGCATTTGCCATTCGGCGCGGTACTCGTTGAGTGTGTTGAACTGGGTCACCACCGACAGGCTGACCAGCAGCGCCAGCGCGCCGATGCGCAGTGTGGGCTGCAGCGCAAACAGCCCGGCCCCCACCAGGATCGAGATGCCCATCATCGGTGGAATAGTGTAGCGGTCGAACAGGTCCAACAGCCGGATTTCGCGATCACTCAACAGCGTCGGGAGCATGGTAAAGATAATGCCGGTTATGCCGACCAGGGCTGCCGAGGTAATCCATGCACTGTCCGGTTCTTGCTCCTCATCTGGTGATAGGGAGCGGCGGCGCATCCAGAAAAAATAAAACACCACCAGCCCTACAGCGACAGTGCCCAACACTGTCGTGGCGATGAGCGCGGATGTGGTCAATCCTGACAAGGTAGCGTTGGCCGGGGCGAACCAGGCCAGGATCACGGCTTCAACAAAATCGACCAGCAAATCGAGCGGCAGCCGGAACAGGCTTTCCACGGGGTCAGATTGGAAGCGATCCAATATGCTGCCCACGTCGGTGGCTTCGCGCGTGTTCTCGAACAGGATAATGCGCCAGAACAGGAAAACACCAGTGGTTGCCAGGTA
>JAADYV010000407.1 GCA_010092855.1 Chloroflexota bacterium
CCGGCGGTCCAACTGGCGATGGTCACACACAAAATCGAAGATACTTTCGCCACCGTCTTCCGGCAAGTTTCCATGAATCGCTTCGAGCACGGGATGCACACCGCGCGCCGTGCGGAAGGCGAACTGACGAGCGAACGGCTTAGCGATATCTGGATGGAGTCGCAGCGCGCGATGTTCTCCGGCAGTGTGTCCCTGACAGATAATTACGCTGTATGGTGGAGCTACATCCCGCACTTTCTGCACGTACCCGGTTACGTCTACGCCTATGCGTTCGGTGAACTGCTGGTGCTGGCGCTATTCGCGCGTTACCAGCAGGAAGGCGCGAACTTTGTGCCGCGCTACCTAGATGTGCTGCGCGCGGGTGGGTCGAACTGGCCAGAGAAAATCCTGGCTCCGATGGGCGTGGACCTCACCGACCTCGACTTCTGGAAGGAAGGTCTGGGCGAGATCGAAAAACTCGTCACCCAGGCGGAGGAACTGGCTGCCCAGGTGGGGTAATCAGCGGTTTTGCATGACGGCAAACGCCAAAACGCCCCGGCTCGGTTACCGGGGCGTTGCTGTTGGCAAGGAATGCTAGCGGCTTAGACTCGCTCTTCAGTGACAGGATGCTGGAATCGTGCCAGGTCTGCCTGGATTTGCGGGATTGCGTCTTGCATGGCCTTGCGCCCACCTTCGTAGAGCGGGTCCGCGTATTTTCCGACTTGCGATAGACGCACATTCGGCACGTCCGGCACCACTAAACAATCCGCCTCGCCGTGCAGCATATCGGTATTGCGGCGTAGGATGCGGTAGGTCATGCCCATCACGTCCACGAAATTTCTGGGTTCTTCTGTTGGCCAGTTGCCGTTGTGGTGGCTGACATCGATGGAAATCACGTAGGTCGCGCCCAGGGCCTGCACCACGTCAATCGGGTTGTTGTTCACCACACCACCATCGACGAGCAGCCGCCCATCCGGGGTCTTATATGGCGTTACCAGGCCCGGAACAGCAGCGCTGGCGTGCAGCGCCGGGGCAACAGGACCTTCGCCGATCAACACTTCCTCCCCGGTCATCAGGTCGGTGGCTACAACCACCAGTGGGATTTGCAGGTCTTCGAAGGTGAGATCGGCGCCGACTTGGTTGGTAAACCAGCGCGAAACGGATTCACCCCTGAACAAACCGCGAGTATCCGTCCACGAAAACTTGCGCACTTTGCCCCAGTTGATACTGCGTATCGCCTGGATCATGCGCTGGCTGTCCCAGCCGGCACAGTATAAGGCTCCAGCAATTGCGCCGGCGCTGGTCCCCGCGACCACGTGTGGTCGGATGCCATGCTCCTCTAACACGGCCAGCACCCCGATGTGTGCGACTCCACGTTCGCCCCCGCCGCTGAGCGCCAGGCCGATAATTGGCGGTGATCCGGTCTGGTCCGTGTCGGGCTGGGGCTGAACGCCGAGGAACCGTTCTGCCTGTTCAAACGCCTGTTTGATGTCGTCGAGCCATTTGGTAGTCATGAAGTATCACCCCCGTCGTGTTTTTGCTTCATTGATTCCTACGATTCGCCGGGTGCCCGGTTGCAGAAGCTTGACATTTTGGCCAACCTAAAATATAATTTATTCGAAATCTAATTTAGGTAAACCTCGATTTGTATTATAATCTACTCGAATTCTAATTCGTAGGGAAAGTGAAATATGGAACAAGCCGCTCGCCAAAATGTAACCTTGACCCTGGCTGACCTGCAACCGGGGCAAACTGGCATTGTTTCCCGGTTGGAAAGTCAAGGCCCGGAGCGCCGCCGGATGATGGACCTGGGTATCGTCCCTGGTACCCGGATTTTTGCAGAAATGTCCAGCCCAATGGGTGATCCCGTTGCTTACCGTATTCGCGGTGCGGTGGTTGCCCTGCGCCGTGAGCAGGCTTGTCTGATTGAAATCAACGACATTGTCACCGCTGATAAGGATGAGTAAACATGACCATGGATATTGTGCAAAGCAGTAGCGCTCACGGTTCATCTCCCTGCGCGACCTGTCCCGCAAACCGGCACCTGGCCCGGCTGGGTCTCAAGGTCGATAGCTGGGATTATGTGGTCGCGCTGGCGGGTAATCCGAATACCGGCAAAAGCACCGTCTTTAATGCGCTGACCGGCCTCCGCCAGCATACCGGCAACTGGCCCGGCAAAACCGTCGCGCGGGCGGAAGGTGGCTTCCAGTTTGGCGAAAAGCGCTACAAACTGGTTGACTTGCCGGGGACCTACTCGCTGCTGGCGGCCAGCGTGGACGAGGAGATCGCGCGTGATTTCATTCTGTTTGGCGCGCCGGATGTGACCGTGATCGTGGTGGATGCCACCCGCCTGGAACGCAACCTGAACCTGGTTTTGCAGGTGTTAGAGATCACCGACCGGGCCGTAGTCGCGCTCAACCTGATGGACGAAGCCACGCGCCACGGCCTGCAGATCGATGACCGGCGGCTGGCGCGTGACCTGGGTGTGCCGGTCGTGCCCACCGTCGCCCGCCGCAATGAGGGTATCCGCGAGTTGATCAACACAGTGGCAGATGTCGCATCCGGGGAGATTAAGCCGCGTCCGCACCGCATCAAGTCCACGCGCGATAGTTCGCTGGATAGGGCCGTTAATCAGCTTGTCGATCAAATTGAGGATGCTTTCCCCGGCCTGCCGAATGCGCGTTGGGTAGCGCTGCGGCTGCTGGATGGCGACGAGCAGATCACGCGCGCCATTCAGGATGGCAGCCTGGGCGATCTGTCGCGTGGGGAGCAGGTTCAAACCGTCGCGGAACGGCTGGTGTTGACGGAGGTGGGGGCATGACCTCGTCGGCTGATATTCTGAATATGGCCGGAACGCTGCGCGGCGAAGTCGGCGATGAGTTCCACGACCACCTGACAGAAGCCCTCTATACCGACGCGGCGCAGATTGCAGATCGCGCGGTCACCCGTCCCGACGAACG
>JAADYV010000408.1 GCA_010092855.1 Chloroflexota bacterium
TGACGCCGTTGCTGACCGTCGTCGAAACCTGGAAGGCATCGAAGTCGATCATGCCACTGCTGACAAACAACTGGACCGTGTGATCTCCCGAACTGAGGTTGGTGATGATGTGCTCCGATTGTGGCGCATCAACACCGGTGTATGTGATGGTGGAGTGCAGCTCGCCATCGACATAGACCGTGCCCGTGCCATAAGCCGGCGACTGGGTGTAGAGCAGCGTGACTTCCTGGCCTTCAATGCTGAAACAGGCTTCGCTGCCCGGCAGTTGGGCCGTCAGGCTGCTGCCGCCAGAATAACTGATGTCGGAGGTTTCTGTCCACCCACCAGGGGTTCCATCGGCGAAGTAGGTGGCCACAACGTTGGCATTGTTACTCTCGTAGGACCCAGCACCGACGGAATCGGCGAACGTGATGTTCAGAATCTCTTCTTCTTCCGGACGGAAGGCTTCTTGCTCCCACCGGTTCATAAGCACGATCTCGACCGAGTTGATTTCACCCGGGTTGCCTGGCAACATCAGGTTATAGCCCGTGTTATCACTATCGAAGGCAATTCCGCTTGAGGGCGAACCGGCGATCCAATCTCCTTCGTTGATGCGGCCCCACACATACCCTAACCAGTTGATATTGGTGCGTTGGTAGTAGGGTGAGACTCCAGGCTCGTCAAAGCCGGGGTCGATGTAGGTATCCGTGTTTTCGTCCCAGATGTGGGGTGACCAGCCGCCTGAACCATCGCCCCATAAGCCGAAGTCAAAGGGGACGGCGGCTTCGTTGAGAACTTCTACCCCGGCGATATGCAAGATGGGACAGATGGGATCGGTGCCGGGGACCGTGAACATGTCTTGGATCGTGTCGAGCACGTCGTAGACGCCGTCACCGTCGCTCTCTCTCCAGCCCACCTGGGCGCGCGCTGAGTCCGACAACCGGAATTCACGGTAGCCAGCCAGCATGTTATCGCCGGCCCGCATAGCGGAGGTTTCGGGGACGGGATTGTTGCGCTCACAATTGGAGTGTTCGACCAGGAAGTAGCCGAGGATTTCATCGTTCTGGCAGCCCGCGTCGTTGGTAATATCGTAGTATTCATCCCCAGCGCCAAAGACATGGCCGACCATCTTGGCGATCAGCGCTTCGAGGTTACTCACGCCCAGGTCGCCGCCATCGTAGGTGACGGTGGCCCAAGGGCCGTTGAGCAACGCGCCCCCGGCTTTGCCGTCGCCATTAAATGCGCCGTCGGCGTCATTGCTGCTGTCCACCACGAACAACACCATACCCCAGTCCGTTTCCTGGCCGGGCGTGTTGCGGGCCTCGTTGGCCCAGTTGCGGATGGACGCCGCGCCACCGGGCGCAAACTCCTGGGCAACCTCGATCATCCACCCGTTTTGACCCTGGGCGATGCTGCCCTGGATCGGCTCGGTCGTGACGGTAACCTTGTCGCGGTCGGCCTGGCTGCCTTCCAGCGGCGAGAAGTAGTTCACGTTCCAGGTCAGGAAAGCTGGAGGCCGGGATTCACCGCCGGGGTTGGCGGGCGTGGTGGCCGCTGTCGACCACCAATCGAGCGCGCTGACCACTTCGGCTTTCACTTTGTCGATTTCACTCTGGGACCAGTTCTCGGTGCTGCCCTGGCTTTCGACGAAAACAACCTGGACCGTCACCGAGCCAACCATGTAGACGCTGGTGGCGTTGGGGCCTGGGGCGTCGTCCACCCGTGCTGGGCTGGACGAATCAGCGCTCGGAGTCGAGAGGTAGGTGCTGGTTCTGGCCTGGAAGTCGTCGGGCAGGGCGTCCAGGTCCAGCGTGGAGTCCGTGTTGGCGAGCTGGTTCCAAACCTGGGCGGCATCACGGTCAACGGGGTCGAGAAGCGCCAGGTCATCCTCCGACACCACATCCTCGTAGACGGCGCTAGCCCCAGCCAGGGTTAGATCACCTGGCGTCAGTTCATGCATACCCACCAGCAGGGTGTTGCCCTGCCGCACATAGACATAGCCGCCACCGCGCGTGATCGCGCGCTGCAGACTGTCCATGCGGTCCGGCTCGCTGATGACCAGGGCATTCATGGGAGCCAGGGCCGGACTGGATACGACGGATGGCGTGGAAGCGGCAGACATGTCTGCTTCCTCGTAGGTGGTGGCAGCCTCAGCTTGTCCAGTGTAACCGGGGGCCGCCGGAATGCGCGACACCCAGTTCGGCGCAAAGGTCGTGACGAGTAGTGTCGCCAAGACCAGGCCGGTCACCAGGCTGTGGGCTACCTTGCGTAAACGGTGATTGCCCATCGAAAGTAACCTCCAACACTCAACAGTAATTGTGCTCATGACAGACAGGCAGCGCGGTTGCCCTGCCTCGTTAGACTACTGCCTCTATGATAAACGGAATTCACTCGCAAAACCGTTGCAGATGGTAAGACGTCGCGCGGAAGATGGTTCTAATTTACAAATCTTAACATCTGCACCACAAAAAACGCGCACTTGCTCTACCCTGGCTGGCGGTAGCAGGCGCGCGTACTATTAACGCTGTCGGAGCCTCAGCCTTACCCCTCAGTCGTTTGTCCCGTGCTGGTGGGCTGGGCGGCTCCTTCTGATGGCGGCACTTCCCATGTCTGGCCCTCAATCGCCAAGCCCGCTGCTTCCAACGCCTCGGTGACCTGTTCGGCGTCGGGGTCGATGTCGTTGAGGATGCTGTACGACAGCTCGTAGGCGTCGATCAACGCGGCGATGTTGTTCAGCGTCAGGCGAATATCTGTCGCGCGGAGTTTGTCCAGCGGAACCTTCGCTTCTTCTAGCGCTTCGCGCAGCGCGGTGGGAGCCTGGTTGTGCAGCGCCGAGATCAGCAGCATGCATGGTCCAACGATCTCGGCATGGCTGAGGTCACCGTTCACCTGGCTGGCCAGGATGCGCGCCAGGTAGTGTTCTCCACCGGCCCGCGCGCGGGTATGACCCAGTTGGTTGGAGAGTTGGACCGACATCATCATCAAGTGCAACAGCGTTTCCAGCGCGTCATGATTCCCCTGACCGATAGCGCCCGCGCTTTTGATCGCTTGCGACGCCAGCCCTGCCGCGACGCTGGCCGCCCAGGGTGTGAAGCGCTGCTCGATGGGGTTTTTGCCTTTTTGTGCCGCGTGCCGCCAGTCCAGCAGGCCAGTTACAATCGCCAGCACATCCACGATACCCGCTCCCCGGCGGTTTTCGGGCGCGCCTTCCAGAATGCCCCAGTCGATCAAGATCTCACGAGCGGGGCCGGTTTCGTGCTCGACTAGCCGGGTGAGATTCTCTTCGTCTTCGCGTTCTTCAGTTTCCATCACCAGCGCCGTCGGAGTCAACATGGCGTCGCTGTCCAGCGTCGTGGGCACAATGATCAACGGCACATTGTTGCGCGCGGCAACGATTTTCCCGGCGTCAACGGGGGCGCCGCTGCCTACAGCATACACGGCCTGGACCTGGCTGGGGAGATTGTCGGCCAGGGAGTCGAACAAGTCCACGTCGTGCCGCGCGGGTTCGGCCTGGATGATGATGGGGAGGTTTAGTTGGCTTCCATACACCGTCCACACGTTGTCGGTGGTCAGCAGCGCCACCGGACGGTTTTCTTCGATGGAACTCAGTTCTCGAAATGTAATATGGGGCAAAGGCCACACCGACATGCCATTTTCTCCATTGTGATAGAGGTGCAGTATTCAACTCATACACGTTATCGTTGCGTTTGATTTTTGAACTAATGGTGTTAAGTGTAGTGCGAATTTGCTTTTACGTCCAGCGCAGGAATTTTACGCTTTTAGCTCCCTTTCGTTATAATGGCGCGAATTCTCGTGCGCGCATCCTTATTCTGTATGTTTTTTGGCCGCAATCATTTCTTAGTTCAGGCTGTGTTTGGCATTCGTGCTCAGACGTTCGCGATTCTGGAACAAAAATGTCAACGCGATCTGGCGATATAAAGGATTTTTTATGGCAACAACCTCACCTGCGGAGTCGGTGCCCGCTCCACCACGAGTCTCACTCTTCGATAGGCAATGGTGGTCTACGTTTCAAGGCGTTTTGATTCCCTTGTTGTCGGTATTGACGGCCATCATCGTCGGATCGATTCTGATTCTGCTGAACGGGCGCGATCCAATCACGGCCTTTGAAGAACTCATAAGAGGGGCCATGTTAGAGCCGCGCGGGGTGCGGCTGACGTTGGTCAAGATGACGCCGCTGGTCTTCTCTGGGCTGGCGGTGGCGTTTGCGCTCAAATGTGGGCTGTTCAACATCGGGGTCCAGGGTCAGTTGATTCTGGGATCGGTAGCCGCGGCCTGGATTGGATTTGCAGTAGAAGGGCTGCCACCCGTGCTGCATGTGTCGCTGGCGGTTATTGTTGCCGGGCTGGCGGGGGCGTTATGGGGGGCTATCCCCGGCGTGCTGAAAGCCTATGCCGACGCGCACGAAGTGATCACCACCATCATGCTGAACGCGATTGCGATTCAGTTGGCAAGCTGGATGATTTCCCTGGGCAGCGAGGATGGCACGCTCAAACCCGGGCCACTGGCGGCCAAAGACGTGCAGGACGCCATTCCCAGAACCCCAGAAATCCTGGACAGCGCCCGGTTACCCATGATCTACAAAATTCCGTTCGGGGTGCAGATGCACGCTGGTGTGTTTTTGGCGATTATTGCCACTGTGGTGGTGATGTTTTTGCTCACCCGGACGACGTTTGGCTTCCAACTGCGCATGGTGGGCCACAACCCAGCGGCGGCCAGGTATGCGGGCGTGAATGTCAAGCGTATGATGGTGCTCAGCATGGTGATTGCCGGATCGATGGGCGGCCTGGCGGGTGGCATGCAGACGTTGGGCGTCAACTTTGGCTATGAAGGCAACCAGAGCCTGGGCCTGGGGTTCGACGGCATTACCGTTTCGTTTTTGGCCGCGAACAATCCCCTTGGCATCAATTTCTCGGCATTCCTGTTTGGGGCTATGGACGCTGGGGCGGGCAGTATGCAGAAAGAAGCCAAGGTGTCGCCAGAATTGCTGCAGGTGATCCAGGCCCTGGTTTTGATGTTTGTCGCCGCCGACCAGATCATTCGCCGCCTGTACCGGTTACGCACGGCAGACGAGCGACGCCGGCAACGCCTGGCGCGCCAACACCGGGCAATTCGCCAACAGCAGGCCGGCCAGAGTAGTGAGTCCAGAGCGCGTGAAGAGGATGAACGATGACAGAAGTTGATATTGGTGTCGCCCTGATTGCGACGATTGGTATCGGTATCCGTTTTTCGGTGCCGATTGCGTTAGGTGCGCTCAGCGGTATCTTTAGCGAGCGGTCTGGGGTGGTCAACATCGGCATCGAAGGCATGATGCTGATGGCCGCTTTCGTAGGTTTCATGGCCAATGTGACCCTGGCCCAACCGGATAATGCTGCCGTATTGCAGCATTCGTCGGTGCGCTTTGCACTGGCTATCGGGGCCGCGCTGTTGGCCGGTGGCTGTATGGGCCTGCTGCATGGCGTGCTGTCGATTCAATATAAGATCGACCAGATCATCAGTGGGACCGTGATCAACATCCTGGCGCTGGGCTTGACCGGGTATTTTTACGACCCCGAGGCCACACTGCCGCAGGACGTCCAACCGCTGTTGCAGAAGTTCAAGAACCCGTTTCCAGAGAGTTCGTCTGCCACACGGGAGCTGTTCCCCAACTTCACACTTAGTTTTCCAAATGATATTGGGCAAATCATTTTCGAAAAAGACCTTATTACCTACCTGACCCTGGGCTTGATCGTTTTTGTGGGATGGGCGTTGTATAACACGACCTGGGGCTTGCGGACGCGCGCCATCGGCGAGAATCCGCGTGCTGCCGATACACTGGGGATCAACGTCTATCGCCTGCAATACACCAACCTGTTTATTGGGGGCATGATTGCAGGACTGGCCGGGGCCTTCCTGACGCTGGCGGCGGTCAGCCAATTTGAGCGCGGCATGACGACCGGGCGCGGCTTTATTGCGCTGGCCGTGATGATCTTTGGTAACTGGCGGCCTTCGGGGGCGGTGATGGGGGCGCTGCTGTTCGGGATGGCGCTGGCGCTACAAAACACGCTGCAGGGCTTTGGCGTCAATGTTCCACACCAGTTTGTGGGTATGTTGCCCTACGTGCTGACTATCGTAGTGCTGGCCGGGTTTGTGGGGCGCGTCCAACCGCCTGCGCACGCTGGCCGGGCCTATGAGCAGGAGTAGGCGCGATGGCTGATCAATACACCAACCATTCCGGCCAAAACGCAGACCAGGCACCGGAGCGCGAGGTCGTGCTGGAAGTCGAAGGCCTGACCAAACGCTTCCCCGGCGTGCTGGCCAACAACAATGTGAGCATGAAGCTGCACAAGGGTGAAATTCTGGCTCTGCTGGGCGAAAACGGAGCGGGCAAAAGCACGCTCATGAACATGATCTATGGACTGTATCGCCCGGACGAAGGCGACATTTACCTCAAGGGGCAGCACGTCAACTTCACCAGCCCGCGCGAGGCCATCCACAGCGGGATCGGCATGGTACACCAGCACTTCCAACTGGTCAACGTGATGACCGTGACGGACAACGTAGTGCTGGGCGAAGAAGCCGGAGTCGCCTACCAGGGCGGACAGCAGCGCCTTTTCCAATGGGTGTTACGCAATCTCCCCAGCCTGGCGATCCTCGCGGGGATTCTGTTGATTGGGGTCGTGCTGACGCTGTGGAACGAGGCGCTATATGTGCTGGGTGATGCTGCCGTAGACCTGTATGGATACCGGGGTAGCAAATCGACCGCCAGCGACTGGGAAATCGTGTGGGAACACTGGCAGGTCTTCCTGGCGTGCATGGTGGTGGGACCGCTAACAGCGTTTGCGGTACGGTTTCCCCCCTTGGCGCGTATGCTGTGGGGGCTTACGTGGCGGATTGGCTTGATCGCGGCGGCAGTGGTGATCGCCGGGCAGGTCGAGACGGTCACTGAGGTGGGCCTGATGAATCTCGGTTTGCGGCACAAGGTCGAGATCGTGAGCGACCCCAGTCCCAAAACCACGGATGAGGGATACGCGGTCAAGGCCGGGTATACGGGCCGGGGCCGGATCAACTTCAACTGGGACAGCGTGGAGCGCAAGACGGCAGAAGAGGAAGGCAGCCGGATTGAGCGCCTGGTCCGCACGGCGAAAGAGGAAATGGAACCCTACCGCGACGACGGTATTCCCGGATGGCTGCTGGATGCAATTGACGACTGGCCGCCGGTTGCCTACGCGCTGACGGTGGCGCTACTGCTGTTGGCGTTTGGCTGGCACGGGATGACGCGCTGGCGGGGAACGGCAGCGTTTCCTCGACAATTCGAGCAGCGCGATGTGGTACTGCTGGGTGGTTTGCTGGCGATCTATTCGCTGCTGGCGTGGAACAATCTGGACTCGGTTGGTACGCCAGCGCGCGTGGGGCTGCTGGCAGTCGTGACTGGCGGGATTGGTCTGGCCGGGTGGTTGACCTACCAACAGCGCAGAGCCACTCCCGATTATATCGGCCAACCGTCGCCGCTGGACACTACAATTGACTTGATGCTCGATCTGGTGCGCACGGGGCTGCAGGTGGGCAATCTGCGGCTGGCGCGCAAACGGGTACGCGAACTCTCCCAGCGGTATGGTCTGGAAGTTGATCCGGATGCGGTAATCGAGAAACTGCCGGTGGGCACCCAGCAGCGCGTCGAAATCATTAAAGCGCTCTACCGCCAGGCCGACATTTTGATCCTGGACGAGCCGACTGCGGTCCTCACGCCGCAAGAAGGGCGCGAGTTGTTCAAGATCATGCGTGAACTGGCGTCGCAGGGCGTCTCGATCATCTTCATCACCCACAAGCTAAAAGAGGTGTTCGAAGTCGCGACCGATATTGTCGTGATGCGGCACGGGCGCGTGGTGGGGCAAACCACACCCGACCAGGCTACCGAAACCTCGCTGGCGGCCATGATGGTGGGCCGCGAAGTGATCCTCCAGGTCGAAAAAGAACCAGCCCAGCCAACCCACCCCGTGTTGGAAGTGGGCGGCCTGGACGCCTTTAATGACCGGGGCGCACAGGCATTGCACGCGGTGAGTTTTGATGTGCGCGCGGGGGAAGTGCTGGGCGTGGCCGGGGTGCAGGGCAATGGCCAGACGGAACTGGTCGAGGTGCTAACCGGGCTGCGCGAGGCCACCGGTGGCTCGGTGCGCCTGTTGGGCAAGGAACTACAGCCCGACGTACAGCCGGATGGCGGTTGGCGGGCGCGGATCGGCGCTTTCCTGATCGACCTGGTCGTGTTAGCGTTTATGGCGTACCTTGTCACTGGCCTGGCCGAATACTTTGACAGCGATGTGTTTGGTGGTTCGCGCGTGCAATCCACTGCCACTGCTGTTGGGCTGATACTCTTGACTGCCGGGGCCTACTTCTTCTCTGGCTGGAGCATCAGCGGCAGCACGTTGGGCATGTCGTTCTTCGAACTCGAAGTCGTTGACCAGCACGATAAAAAGCCGCGCTTGCTGCGTATCAACCCGCGTTATGTGTGGGGTACGATCATCGGTGTGCCCGTGCTGCTGCTTTTCCTGGCGATAGTGGTTTCGCAGTCCGCCGCCGAAATGGTATGGCAGGGCATCGTGATACTGCTGCTCGCCAGCCTGGTAATCGCAGCCGCAGGGATGGTTATCGTGCAGGCCCAATTGATGCTGCGCCGCAGCCTGGGTTGGTTTAAAACGGTTTTTGGGCTGCGCGTGATCCGGCACGAACGCATCACGCCGCGCAGCATCAAAAACCTGGGGGCCGGGCACGTCCCCGAAGACCGGCGGCGGCACGGCATGGTGTCGGTCTATTCAGTGGCCGACAACCTGGTGCTCAACGACTTCTACGAGCGGCCCTATGCCTCGGCTCCCAACGGAACAGAAGCGCCTGGCGCGCTGCTGCGCTATCTGGTGTTGATGGGCACCATTGTGGCCGGGTTGACGGCGCTGGCGGTAGGGGCATGGGATGCCTTCCTCTGGGAAACCGTATTGGATGCTTACTATATCCCGGAGATTTTCCGGGGCGTACCCTACGATTCCATCAAACTCGACGAGTACGCTGGCTACGGGGATGCCATGCAGTGGCCGTATGTGATCATGGTCGCCGGGCTGGTGGGGATGGAACTGGTGTTTGGCATCGTCGCGCATCTGCTGACGGTGCGTGTGTTGGGCTTGTCGCCGGTGGAAGCTGCCGTCCAAACGGTTGGCCAGCGGCTGCGCCAACAGGTCTGGTCGCTGCTGGGCCGGGATGGCCAGGCACCAGAACCGCGCGGCGGGCTGCTGCGCAATGATGCCGCAATTGAACACAACGCTGCCCGGCTGATCAAAGAGTTCGATATCCGCACGCCGACCACCGGTACCAGCGGCGGCAGTCTTTCCGGTGGGAACCAGCAGAAGATGATCGTGGCGCGCGAGTTCAGCCGCAAGCCGCGCCTGTTGATCGCGGCCCAACCTACGCGCGGGATCGACGTGGGATCGATTGAGTTCATCCACCAGCAGATCATCGAGCAGCGCGATGCTGGCGCAGCGGTGCTGCTGGTCTCGGCAGAGTTGGACGAAATCATGGCGCTCGCCGACCGGATCGCGGTCATGTACAAGGGCGAGATCATCGACACACTGCCCGCTGCCGAAGCCACGCGCGAACGACTCGGTCTGTTGATGGCGGGGATCGAAAATAGCGCCTAAACGCGAAGTGCAGTATGGTACGGAAATGGGGCGTGCTGGTATAACCACTGGCACGCCTTTATTTTTCCGATTGGGTTAAGGAGCGGAGACATGCGTAAGACCACTACTGTTGCCATCACCGTGCTGATCCTGTTCAGTTTGCTGCCCGTGCACGGCAGCGCGTGGGCCAGCCCACCGGGGCAAGACGGCTGTGACCCGAATGTAGATTACTATACGGTTGGGTTCGATGCCTTCGATGCTGAAGACTATGCCGCTGCCGTTGATGCTTTTTCGTGCGTCATTGTTTTTGACCCGGCGGATGCCTTCGCCTATTCGCTGCGCGGCGACGCATACCTGGCGTTGGACCAGCTTGATGCAGCGCTGCAAGACTTCGACACGGCGCTGGAACTCGACCCCACTGACGCCTACACCTACGTTTCGCGCGGACTGGTCTACCAGTTGCTCGAAGACGACGAAGCCGCCATCCGCGATTTTTCGACGGCGCTCGAACTCGATCCGTCTGACCCGTTTGCCTATACCTCGCGCGGCTTGTCGTACCAATACTTGGAAGATGACGCTGCCGCGGTGGCTGACTTCGAGACGGCGCTGGCGCTGGACCCCACCGATCCGTTCACGCTGTATGCGTTGGGAATCTCGTACCAATACCTGGAACAGCATACCGCTGCGATTGCTGCATTCTCAGACGCCATTGCGCTGGATGCCACCGATCCCTACCCGGTTCTGGGGCGCGCCTTCTCGTACCTGGCGTTGAACGATCTCCCCAGCGCTCAACCCGACCTGGAAACAGCAGATCGGTTATCTCAGCCTGACGATCCTTTCCTCCTGACCGATCTGGGGCTGGGCTGGCTGCTGGTGGGCGAGTATGACGCGGCGATTGAGGCGTTTACGCTAGCGCTTGACCTGCAGCCCGATGACCCGGATATACTGCTGCTCCGGGCGGAAGCTTTCGAGTACGCGGGGCTGTTTGACCTTGCCCTGGCCGATGTGGAGGCGGCGTTGGCCCTGCTGCCGGATGATGCCTACACCTACCTGATTCTCGGCTACATCTTCCAGGCGCTTGAAGAGGATGAAGCCGCGATTGACGCCTTCACGCAGGCTGTCGCGCTTGACCCGGATGACCCGGATGCCTACGCGGGACGTGGGCTGTCGTACCAATACCTGGCCGATGACGAAGCGGCGCTCGCGGACTTCGATGCGGCCATAACGCTGGCCCCGGATGACGCTTACCTGTATGCGTGGCGCGGGGAATCGTACCTGTACCTGGAGCAGGACGTCCTGGCGCTCGCCGACTTCGACCGTGCGCTGGCGCTTGATCCGGCGCTGAGCGACGCCTACTATCTGCGCGGGGTGACCTACCAGTTTCTGGGGCAGGATGGCGCGGCGGTGGCAGACTTTTCGCGCGCGCTCGAATTCGACCCGGAGAATGCCTATGCCTACGTGGATCGCGGTATTTCGCGCTTTTTCCTGGAGGATGACGAAGGCGCGCTGTCCGACCTCACCCGCGCCATCGACCTGAATCCAGACGACGAATACCTGTTGGCGGACGCTTACTTCTTCCGGGGGACGGCGCGTATGTTCCTGGCCGATTACGAAGGGGCTGTGACCGACCTGACGAGCAGCCTCGAACTGCTGCCGGACGATCCCATCACCTACGACTTCCGGGGCGTTGCATATGCCGCGCTGGGGCAGGATGACCTGGCCGAGGCGGACTTCCAGCAGGCCGAAAGCCTGTTGGCGGAAACCGGGCAGAGCGCACTGCCGAAAACGATCCTGGCCCGGCCACCCCAGCAAGACGGTATCAGCCGCTCGCTGGCACGCACCCGGACGACGCAAACGTCACGCGGCGCAACCACGCGCGGGACCGCCCGGAGCAGCCGGACCACATCGGCGCGCAGTTCGTCGTGGGCTACCAGCACCACCGCGCGCGTTTCACGCCAGCCGCGCACCAGCATCTTGACCACACGCAGCGGAAGCTAAGTGCTTACCAGGAGGAAGAGTTATGCAACCACGAGTGATAGTGTTGAGCGTGCTATTCGTGATCGGTATTGTGGCAGGGTGGGGTGGTTTGCGCGCCGTCTCCGCCACGCGCAGCCCGGAAGAGATGTCCGGCGTACCCCGCCAGGACCTGCACGACGTGCTTTCGACCGTCAATGGTGTGCCGATCACGGTGACCGGTTTCCAGGACCGGGTGCGGCTGCAACGCCTGCTTGTTTTCCGGCAGGCGCTGGCGCAGTACGCCGTAGCCAATGATACCGATTGGTTGGATTCTGTCCGCAACCAGTTAAGCTTTCCCGGTATTCTGGGCAATGAAGTGCTGAATCAGATGGAGCGCGAAATCCTGATCGAGCAAGAGGCGGCACGGCGCGGCCTGGTTGTGGACGAGGCAGCGGTTAACCGGCTGGTGGACGAATACGTGGCCTTATCTTTGGGAATACCGTTGCCCCCTGCTCTCGGAACCAGTCCTACGCCATCGCCCACGCTGACGCCGACCCCGCTGGTTTCGCCCACGCCAAGACCATCGCCCACACTCCAGGCTGTTTCCAGCACGCCAACGTTTACGCCAACGCTCATACTCACACTAACCATGGCACTGTTGGCGGCCCAGGTAAGTGCTACGCTCGACGTGGCCGCCGATGACTTTTTCACGCAGACCTCCCAGGGGGCGCACGTTGGCCGGGGCGTGGTGTATGAGTGGCTCCATGCCCAGGCAGTGCAAGATGCACTGCTAGAGGATTTCCGGCGTGAGGTGCCCACCGAAGTCCTGATGGTGAATTCCCGTCATATCCTGCTCGCGTTTGATCCGGGTAGCCAGAACTGGGGTATGGAGCCAACAGACACCCAACGCGCCGATGCACAGGCCAGGGCTGACGAAGTTATGATCGCGCTGCAGAATGGGGAGCCGTTCGCAGTTCTGACGCAAACCCTGTCCGATGATCCGGGTTCTGGGGCACAGGGCGGCGAACTGGGCTGGTTTGACCCCAATGGTTATGTGGTGCCCTATCGGGATGCGGTGCTGGCTGCGCCGGTGGGCGAGATCGTCGGCCCGGTCGAAACACAGTTTGGCTTCCACATCATCCAGGTGACGGGGCGGGAAGTGCGCCCCTTGACTGCTACCGAAATCGACCAGCGGGTGCAGCAGGCGTTTTATGAATGGCTCGAAGAGCAATACAATACGGCTGATATTGTGCGCGTCGATAACTGGCTGGACTTCGCGCCGGACGATCCTTCCGTCGACGAGTTGTTTAGGGAAGGGTACTGGATCGATGGGTAGGCAGACTTAATCGAATACCTGGATAGGGATCGTCCTCGCCCGGTGGCGATATCAGTGGCAAAGCAATCTCACCCTGTTGTAGACTACGTTCATGGTAGTGCGGTATAAGTGGGCTGGGACAGTGTTTGATCCTGAATTTAACGACGCCCGGTGGAACGACGAGTGGCTGGCGGTGCCCATTGCGCCGATTCCGTCCGGCGAGCATCCCGATGGTTTTCGCGTGGAGCGCCAGCCGTTGGAAGTGGCCGAAATCTTCGGACGCCACTACAGGATGGAGCCGCCATTCGACTGCCGCCTGCTGTACGATGGGGATGGCCTGCTGTGGATGTCCGATACACCACAGGAACGCATGATGATGTACAACAACGCCCAGCGCACGCGCGGGCACGTGCTCATCGGCGGTCTAGGCTTGGGTCTGTATCCCCAGTATGCGGCAGCGGCAGGTGCGACTGGCTTCACCGTGATCGAAGAGAGTCCGGCAGTGCAGGCCATCACCGGGCCGGTGTTGGAAAGCGTGCTGGACGTCCCGTTGATGGTCTATACCGGCGATGTCAGCGTTGAGCTGGCCGGGCCGGTCACGCAGCGTTACGATACGATCTTCCTCGACATCTGGGAAACGCTCGACCCGGTGCACCTGCCCTGGATCAATCGCCTGCGCAACCACGCGCTGCG
Source organism: Chloroflexota bacterium (assembly GCA_010092855.1). Lineage (GTDB taxonomy): Bacteria > Chloroflexota > Anaerolineae > Aggregatilineales > Aggregatilineaceae > TC-15. Next base: position 13,603 of record JAADYV010000408.1, read on the forward strand.
CCATCTCGTGCCGGGGGGCGAAGTGCTGCTGTGGGGCTACTTCTGGATGGTGAGCCTGTTTGTCGACGCTTGCCACCAGTTGCTGGCCGTGAAACCGGGACAGCGCGCGGCGTGGCTGGCGGAAGGAGCCGCATCATCGCCCCATGCTGTCGCGCTGCTGACGCCTGTTGTCCAGCATTTCGACGACGTGGACGACATGGAGGAAGCGCTGGAATGGTGCCGCCGTCACATTGTCAACCTCGCGTTGCCTGACTGACTCCTTGATCTGCTCCACTGCATGCGATCCTGCGCTTTGCCGGTTCAGTGCGTCTGGGGATTGTGGTATAATCTCGCGTGATGGTGTGTTAAGCCCCAGGCAATGGGGCTTTTGTGTGAGAGAAACCCTATGGCAGACACGACTTTGCTCGACAAGCTGGGTGGCATTGAAGCGCGCTATGAGGAACTGGAGCGCCTGATCGCGGACCCGGCCAACGTCAACGACTATGAAAAAGTGGCCGAATATGCCCAGGAACGCGCCGAGTTACAGGAGATCGTGGACGCGACGCGCAGCTATCGCCAGGCGCTGGACGATCTGGCGCAGGCTGAAGCGCTGCTTGATGATCCTGACATGGCGGAATTAGCGCAGGAAGAGGCCAGCCACCTGCGCGACACGATCCCGGCGATGGAAGACTTCTTGCGGCGGCTGCTGCTGCCCAAAGACCCCCGCGACGAAAAGAACGTGATCGTCGAAATCCGCGCCGGGGCCGGTGGTGACGAGGCGGGTATCTTTGCGGCGGACCTGTTCCGCATGTATTCACGCTATGCCGAAAACCAGCGCTGGAAGGTCGAGGTCGTCAGCGGCAACGAAACCGGTGTCGGCGGCTATAAAGAAGTGGTATTCGAGGTGCGGGGCCGGGGGGCGTTTTCGCGCTTGAAGTATGAAAGCGGCGTGCACCGGGTACAGCGCGTGCCTGCCACCGAAAGCCAGGGCCGCGTCCACACGTCTACCGCGACGGTGGCGGTGTTGGCCGAGATGGATGATGTGGAAGTCGAACTCAACCCCAATGACCTCCAGATCGACACCTACCGTTCGGCAGGAGCCGGTGGCCAGAACGTGCAGAAGAACGAAACCGCGATTCGCATCACGCACCTGCCCACCGGACTCGTGGTTGCGTGCCAGGACGAGCGCAGCCAGTTGCAGAACAAAATGCGCGCGATGGGCATTTTGCGCGCCAAGCTATACGACATGGAGCAGCAGCGCTTGCGTGATGAGCAGGACGCCGCACGTCGTTCGCAGGTCGGTTCCGGGGACCGCAGCGAGAAGATTCGCACCTACAATTTCCCCCAGAACCGCGTGACCGATCACCGCATCAACTTGAGCAGCCACAACCTGTCCGCCATTCTGGATGGGGATTTGGACGAGTTCATCGACGAGCTGGCCACGCGCGAAGAAGCTGAGCGTTTGCAGGCTGTTGGGGCGTGATGCTGACGGATGTGGGCCAGGCGCTGGCCTGGGGACGTGCAGCGCTAGCTGGTGCGTCGGGTACCGAACCGTTGGACGCACAGGTGCTGCTGGGCGCGGTGCTGGGCCTGGACCGGGCGTCGCTGCTTGCGCACCCCAAACACCCACTGCATCCGGACCAGTGCGCAGGATTTCAAGCGCACATTCAGCAGCGCAAGGCGGGCACCCCTGTCGCTTACTTGACCGGTACACACCCGTTTTATGATCGTGATTTTGCCGTTACGCCGTCGGTGCTGATTCCCCGTCCAGAAACGGAGCACCTGGTCGAAGCAGTGCTGCACTGGGCAGGGGAGAAACAGGCAGCCGGGAAACACCACCTCAGTGTGGCCGATATTGGCACCGGCAGCGGTATCATCGCCGTGATCCTGGCCGCGCACCTGCCCCATGCAGGCGTATGGGCGGTGGATGTCTCAATGGATGCGCTGGGGGTTGCCCGCCACAATGTAGCCCGTTATGATCTGGCCGACCGCGTCCGGCTGTTGCATGGGCATCTGCTACAACCGCTGCTGGCCAGCGGGCAGATGGTGGACGTGATCGCGGCCAATCTGCCTTATATTGCGCCGGAAGAGCTGGCGACGCTGGTGGTGGCTCAACACGAACCCCGGCTTGCCCTGGATGGGGGCGCGGATGGCCTGGCCCTGATCCGAGAACTGCTGCGCGATGTGCCGCGCGTGTTGCGTCCAGGGGGGCTGGTAGCGCTAGAAATTGGCGCTGGACAGGCCGCGGCGGTGACAGACCTGGCAGCCCATGCGTTGCTTGGCGCGCAAATTTCCATTAAGGCCGATTACGCCGGGCACGAGCGGGTAGTGTGTATCGCAAGTAGGAGCAAGTTGAATGGCGCGCATCATCTCGATTGAGTTTCCCGAAGCGCCAGCAATGGCCACAGTGGCGCTGGAAAAAGGGGGCTTGATCGTGCTCCCGACAGATACCGTGTATGGTGTGGGGGCACTAGTCGAGCAAGACGCGATCCAGCGTTTATTCGTGGCCAAAAAACGCCCCCCGGACCGCCCGGTACCAGTGCTGCTCTCGGACTCCGGGGCTGTAATGCGCGTGGCATGTGAGTTTCCCTATTGGGCACAGCGGCTGGCCGATGTGTTTTGGCCTGGCCCACTCACGCTGGTATTAGGCAAACACCCCGATCTGCCGCCTAACCTGACGACTCTGCCGACCGTTGGGGTGCGGGTACCAGACCATCATCTGTCCCGCGAGATTATCGCGGCAGCGGGCGGGGCCCTGGCCGTGACCAGCGCTAATCGCAGCGATCAGCCCCCGGCCTGCACCATCCAATCTGCGATCCGTTACCTGGCCGATGCAGTGGTGCTCTACCTGGATGGTGGGACGTGTGCCGGCGGCGTTCCCTCGACGGTGGTGACCATGGAAGGGAACGAGTTGCGCGTGCTGCGCGAGGGACCAATCACGGAACAGGCTTTGCGCCGGGTGTTGGGTGGCGCAGGGACTTGAAGCTGGTGATATCCGTGCAATGACAGACTGGAATTTGCCCGGTTGCATGTTACAATCGAAGAACAGGTCTGGACAGATTGAGGGCTGGAAACGTGCGACGCTCACCGATGTTGCGTAGGAATTTGATCCCAAGAACTGGTACTGGTGACGATATGAACCCTGGAAACGGCATGATGCGGTATGAACGGCTGGCGGTGTGGGCCAAAGCCGAATGGGAACGCGCGCAAGGGGATCGCGTGTTTCAGTTGTTGTGGGCCTCAGAAAGCTGCGGCAACCAGTTGGCACAATACCGTGTCAAGCCCCGTCGCAAGCTGAAGTCCAAAGCGTACTACACCGGTGTAGAACAACTGCCCTGTGACGAAGTGATCAGCATCAGCGAATACGTGGTGCCGGGTCGCAAGGCCATGTTGGGTGAAACGGTGGGCGCGTTCCTTTTCTCGTTTGAACATCCCGACGGCGACTTTGATGTGCTGTACGTCAGTTCCTACTACCGTGACGACGATCCCAACATTGTAGCGATTGCGCTGGTGCCCCCAGAACACCTCGATGCCTGGGTCAACTTCGAGTCACTGTGCAACGAAGCCGTGCGCCGTCCCAGCCGCCGCCAGGACGTGTACATCATCGGCGGTACTAATGCCTACTTCAAGCCCACCGTCGATTGGGACGAGGTCATTCTGCCCGCCTACATCAAGGATGACCTGCATTCCGACATGGAAGCTTTCTTCAAGGACGGCGTGGCTATTTACCAGGAACTCAATCTCGCGCCGTTTCGAAAACTGCTGCTGGTCGGCCCGCCCGGTACCGGCAAGACCATGCTGTGTGCGGCGATGGCCAAGCTCGCGCTGCGGAAAAAACGCGTGGTGGTGTATGTTTCTGGCGCAGACGATGACGGTGCTTCCTTCCACAAGATTCACCACGCGCTCAACGTGGTAGCCAACGCCGGTTACCCGGTGCTGCTCATCGTGGAAGAGATCGACGTGTATCTGCGCAAGGACGACAAGGCCCGCATCCTGAACGTACTCGACGGGCTGGAGTCGCCCAATAACCCGCGTGGGGCGCTGTTGCTGGCCACGACGAACTATCCCGAAGTGATCGACGAGCGCATCGCCAAGCGTCCAGGGCGCATGGATCGCATCCTGGTCATCCCGCCCATCCAGGACGAATACCTGGCCAAACAGATGCTCGAACACTACATGGGCCCGCAGTGGCAGGATGATCATGAGATCGCGGTGCCGCAGTTGGTGGGGCAGACGGGGGCATTTGTGCGTGAGATTGCGCTGCATGCGCGCATGTTGGCCGCGCACAACCGCCAGCGCACGGTGGACTTGCAGACGCTGATGCAGTCCATTGGCAGCCTCTCCAACCAGATGAACACCGGTGAGGACTTGATGCCGCGTCGCCGGATTGGGTTTGGCTCGTCCGGCGGCAACGGGTTTGGCGAAGTCGTCGAACTGGATGGCGAACCGCAGGTTGTCGAAGGGGACCTGGCCGACGAGTAAAGAACCCGCTACCAGCCCCCTGAACGGCTGGTGCCAGCACTAAAATCTCGTAGAATTGAACCGAAACAAGGGCGCGCACCAGATGCGTCCTTTTGTTTTCTACCGGCTTACAGTGTGCTGATTGCCGATTTTCACAATGATATTTAGCACTAGCAGCCAGCCAGGGGCGGAGATTATATTGGGTGCTAATCGGGGAAAAGGGGATAACAATGAGCGCGCAGACGCAGCTAGAGGCGCTGGTGCCGGTCCTGGTCGCAGCGCTGCTGGCAGGCGTGATCGGGCTTGACCGCGAATGGCGAGACAGCCCAGCCGGAATACGCACGCATATGCTGGTTGGCATGGGGGCGGCGCTGATAATGGCGATGGCGTCCGAACTGTATGATCCAGCAGCGGCGGCACGGCTGGCCGCCAACGTGATCACCGGCGTGGGGTTTATCGGCGCAGGAGTCATCATTCGCCGGGACTCGCAGGTGCACGAATTGACAACGGCAGCGTCGCTCTGGTTTGTGGCGATTGTCGGACTGGCCGCGGGTGCACACCTGTACGTGCTGGCGGGCGGAGGAGCCGGGTTAGGCTGGTGTGTGCTGGCGCTGCTGCGCTGGCTGACCAAACGCGCCTGGCCAGATGATGTGCTGGATGACAAGTCCAGCGATGGGCCAGATGGTATGACTGAATGAGAGAGGTGTGTTAGGCCGTGTTGACATTTGTACACAGGAGTCCGCCATTTTCAGGCGACAATGCCAACACTTTCTAGGGCTCATCATCGGCGGGCAGGTGACGCTCGATGTGATTCTTGACGGCAAACACGGCAGCTTCCGCGCGGTTGGACACCTGGAGTTTGCTCAGGATGTTGCCGACATAGTTGCGCACCGTGCCCTCGCCCAAGAAGAGTTGGGCCGCGATCTCGCGGTTAGTCAGCCCTTCGACCATCAACGCCAGGATGCGCATTTCTTGCGGGGTGAGTTCGGAGAACGCCGAGGCTTCTTTTACCTGAGCAGCTTCGCGGACTTCTTCCAACAGCGCTTTGGTCATGGTGGGATCAATCAGGGCATCGCCGCGCCCCACGGTGCGAATGGCGTCAACCAGGTCGGTGCTGCCCACGCGCTTGAGGACGTAGCCCACCGCGCCCGCGCGCACCGCGTCCATCACCAGCTCATCTTCGGCGTAGGAGGTGAGCATGATGACCTTGCAGCCGGGCAGTTGATCCACAATCTGTTCGCAGGCTTCGATCCCTGATAGACCGCCTGGCATTCGGATATCCATGACAATGATCTCCGGCTGGTGGGTGACAGCCTGACGAACGGCTTCGATGCCGCTCTCGGCTTCGGCGACCACCGTAAAATCGGGCTGCTGTTCCAATAATGCTTTCAATCCGGCACGGACGACGGCGTGATCGTCAACAATCAGAATACGCAATGGGGTCACCTGTTTCTCTGGCATGGAGCTAGTCAAAAATATCTTGATGGATTGCTGATTAACTTAATAATGGCGATGCTGTTCCAGATTATACATGCTGGCGGGCTAAAAACCAGTGTAACCTGATTGAGTGCTCACGCTCGAAATCGGTAGTTGTTTCGTATTTTATGATGAAAATGCGCAAAAATGCCAGTCCTGGTGAACAGGCTCCTTAAGGTGGTAGTTATGAACTCGTCTGTCTCTTCCAACGAACACAACCACGATGACCGGTGCACGGCGATGTTAGACGCGCTGAGCCGCGCGGCAGCCGCTATCACCAGCGAACTGAACCTGCCCCGCACGCTCAAAGCCATCACTGATATCGCCCGCGAACTGGTCGGGGCCCGGTATGCCGCGCTGGGCGTGCCCGAGGATGACGGGACGCTTAAGGCGTTTATCACATCGGGGATGGACGCAGAGTTTGAACAACATGTTGGCCCCGAACCGGTGGGCCACGGCTTGCTGGGCGCAGTGCTGGAGTCGGACGAACCGATCCGGCTGGACGACCTGACACAAGACCCGCGCTCAGTTGGCTTTTCGCCCGGTCACCCGGTGATGCAGCGTTTTTTAGGCGTGCCGATCATCAGCCGGGGCGAGCGATTGGGCAACCTGTACCTGACCGATCCGCTGGACGGCGAACCCTTTAGCGCGGACGATGAACGCCTGATCGTGCTGCTGGCGGACCAAGCAGCGGTGGCGATTGAAAACGCGCGCCTGTCCGAACAGCTCCAAACCATCGCGCTCAGCCGCGAGCGCGACCGGATCGGCATGGAATTGCACGATGGCGTGATTCAGTCGGTGTATGCGGTGGGTATGAAGCTGGAGATCATGCGCGGCCAGTTCGCCATGACACCGGAGCAAGAGGCGCAGTATCACGGCATTATCAATGATCTCAACCACATTATCGAAGACATCCGGTTGTATATCCGCAACCTGCGCAGCGCACGCGATGAACAGGCGACCTTCAAGCAGCGGCTGGAAAACCTGGCGCGTCACTTCCGCGACTTCGCGCGCGTGGACGTGATCGTAGATGTACCCACGACGTTGCGCACGCTGACGGACAAACAGCGCCACTCGCTGACGCAGATCGGGCGCGAGGGGCTGTCAAATGTGGCCCGCCACGCCCACGCTTCCCAGGTGCGCGTCACTGTGCGCGAGGCGGACAATAACCTGCTGCTGACGGTCGAGGATAACGGCGTGGGCTTCGACCCGGTGGCCATGCAGGACCCGGAGAGCTTCGGTTTGCAAAACATGGAACAGCGCGCGCGGCGGTTGGGCGGCACCTTCTCGATTGAAAGCGGTACAGCTCAAGGGACGCTGCTGATCGTCAAAGTGCCGTTCCGCCCCTGATCCGCTGTGGTCATCGCTGCGCCTGTCATACCGCAACAGTTGCTGGAGCGTAGGGGGGGCACCCTGTTGAGAGTGGTTTGTAGGCCAGCACACATTGCCCATTTAGTGTAGCATTAAGGCGTCCTATACTCAGGGGGCGCTTTTCTTTTTCAAACGGGGCTACGCAAAAGATGGGAGGACCATCGTGTTCACCAATGCTGTGTTCTGTAGTGTTGTGTTTCGTAAGTCACTGGTCCGCTGGGGGCTGCTGGTGCTGCTGCTGACCAGCGTGATCCCGCTGACGGCGCTGGCGCAAGACTCGCTGACGGAAAGTTATACCTCGCCCGATGGCCGGTTGTCGTTTAATTACCCCGCTGGCTGGCAGGTCGATGATTCCGAGCCGGAAATATACCTCATCACCAATATGCCCGGACCATCGCTGGTGCCCGGCAAGGTCGAAATGCTGCTCTTCACCACGCCCGCCGTTGATGAGATTATGCTCAACTGGGGCTTTGATTCGTCGATGGGGCCGGACCTGGTGGGCAACCTGGTGTCCAGCCTGTTAGGGGAGGGCATCTGGGGATCGGATACGGAAACGATCACGTTCAGCGATGGGCGTGAAGCGTTCCTGTATCCGCGCGTGGGGCAAGATGGCCAGCCGCTGTGGATGCTGGCGTTTGCGGATGCCGACAGCGGCGCGGTGCTGTTGATGTTCTTGAGCGCGCTGGAATCCGAGGTCGCCAATCACCAGCCGCTGTTGCGCGCCATTGCCGAGACGATACAGTATACGCCACCAGAAGACCTGCCCGACGGTGAGGTGATCTGGCAGGCCCAGTACGATCTCGAACCGGACCCGACCCGGTTTACCGCGATTGGCGGCACAGGCTTAGGCCCGGACGGTACGCTCTATATCACGGATGGTCCGGTCGGGATGCATGTCTTCAACGCCGGCGGTGATTACCAGGGGGTGCTCAATCCGTTCAGGGGAGAGTCGTTTATGCCCGCGCTGGCGGACGTGGTCGTGGCGGGAGATGGCACCCTGTGGGCGGTGAGTGCGCTGTCGCGCACGGTGTACCACATCGACCCCCAGGGCAACCTGCTGGCCACGTATGAGAATCCGCGCCGCGCTGATGTTGACTCCCCCCGCGCCCAGATCGATGTTTGCGGCGCAGACCTGTGTGTGTACTATTCCGAGCCGGACCGCCAGTACGTCCAGGTGGTGGACACGTCTGGCACGGTGCTGCGCGAGTTCCCGTCAGCGATCTCGTCCGACATGGGGCAGTTGTCGCTGGCAATGGACGTTGGTCCAGACGGCCACCTGTACTTCATGAACCTGTTGGGCCAGGCGTGGGTGTTGGATACCCAGGGCAACCTGGTACGCGACTATGGCATGGTGATGATGGCGGCCAACACCATCGCGCTGGCTGTGGCCCCGGATGGCACGATCTTCTTTGCCGCAGATTGGGGCGGCGTGTGGTACCTCGATGCGGACGGCAACGTGCTTGGCCGGTTGGGCCAACTGCCGTTGGATGGTTATGAGGGCGAGGTTGGCGTCTACTTCCGTCCCGGCGGGTTGGAGATTCTGCCGGATGGGGACGTGATCCTGGTGGATGCCATTGCGGATTATGGCGTGATCTCGCGGATGCGTTTCTACGCTGCCGAGTTTGGGGTGGCTGCGGCACCTGACACAGCATCCGGCGAGCCGTCATCCGGTATCTCGAGCCTGCCGCAAGTCCCGGCCAGCGAACCAGCGGCCACACCCGCGCAAGGTATCCCTGCGCTCACCGAAACGTTCACCACGCCCGATGGCCGCCTGGCGTTCGATTACCCGGCAGGGTGGGCCGTGATCGAGGATGAGAATGGCACGATTGCCTTGTCGAACAACGAGGCTGCGCTGCTCGCGCGCAACTATGGCCCCGATGATGTACTGATCATGTTCTCGTGGTTCTCGCTCAACGATCCGGGGACGGGCTTTGCGCCGACCACCTCGCTGGATGCCCAGGGGATCGCGGGCGAGCTGTCGATGACGTTCGAAGCGATGTCGGCGGATGCCGACTTCGGCGACCCGCAGCCGATGACCATCAGCGGGCGTCCGGCGGCCCAGTTTAATGGTACGGTCATGGGGATGCAGTTTGACGTGGTCGTGTTGGACCTCGGCGCGGACATGTTCGCGTTTTCCTCCATGTCCACTGTTGCGGAAAGCGCCGGCGCATTCGACGATGTGTTTATGGCCGTGCTCGAATCGGCGCGCACCCCGCTGGCGGCTGAGGCAGGTGATGATCTCGGCGCGGCGGAAACGCCCATCGAGGTGGCTCCAGCCAGCGCCGACCTGACGGCGACGTTTGTCTCCGAAGACCGCCGGCTCTCGTTCAACTACCCGTCCGACTGGGGTCTGAGTTCCGTGACTTCGATGGCGTTCCTGAGCAACGATCCAGACGCCCTGCAATACTTCAACTATGGGCCGGAGGACGTTGAAGTGACGGTGTTCTGGACCGAGTTCGAAGAAAGCCAGTATCTTTCGATGGGCGAGATGGCCGTGATCATGTCCGGCGCACCGGAGGATGTCCAGCCAGAAGTCCTGACTTTGAACGGGCGCAGCGCCGCGCGGGTCGAGTATATTAACGATTATGGCGAACTGCAAGTGGCATACATGTTCGACATCGGCAGCGGCATGGCAGTAGACCTGGAGATCATTGGCCAGGCGGAAGCCGTGGTCCAGTACGAACCCATCGCCATTCAGATCGCAGAGTCGGTGACCTACACGCCGTAGTTCTTGCGGCTGTTTGTTGCCGTGACATAACAGGCAGGGGCACATTACCCACCTTTGGGTGGGCGTGATGCGCCCCTGTTTTTCTCCTACACGAAACGCTCTGGCGCAAGACGCTGGCCGCTTTCCGCCGAGCGCAGCATGGCCTCGATCACGGCCACATCTTGCAGCGCCTGCTGGGGCGAGTTACGATGCCGTGCGCCGGTCCGGATGGCGGCGGCAAACGCGGCGAGTTCGGCCTGCACGCTCTGGTGGGCGGGTAGTGTGATGTGTTGAGTGTGGCCGTTGCGCGTGATCTCCAGTCCCTGGCGTGGCAGGGCCAGCGCGCCCTGTTCGCCGACAATGCGCAGCGCGGGTGGCCAGGGGGCATCGGTGGCGTAGGTCACGCAGTAGGTACCGGTTACGCCGCACTCGAATTCGAGGATCGCCACCAGGGTATCGGCGGGGGGCAGGTCTGGGCGGTGCTGGGTGGTCATGGCGCTCACTGCCGCGATTTCACCCAACACCAGCCGCAGCCCGGCCACGTGATGCACCCCCCCATCCAGCAAGAAGCCGCCGGGCCAGGTTCCGGAGCGCCGCCAGCCCGTGTGATAATACTTGTTGTCGGGCATCATCCCGGTGTGCATCGCCCAGTGACACAGCAGCGGTGCGCCGATGTCGCCGCGTTGGATGATCTCGGCAGCGTGCAGCAGCGCCGCTTCGTAACGCCAGTTTTCGGCCACCATCCACACCTGTGGGCTGTGCTCGGCATCGTTATGTTTAGTATATATGTCCAGCAGCCGCCGCCCGGTCGCCACGTCCGGCGCGATGGGTTTTTCGCTGATGACGTGTTTGCCCGCGCGCAGCGCTTGCTCGACCACGCCCGGCATCACGTCAATTGGCAGCAGTACGTTCACGGCCTCGATGTCGTCGCGCGCCAGCAACCCGGCCAGGTCATCGGTGATGTCGCTGGCAGCGACGGAGGGCGGCAGTTTTTCCAGCAGCGGGGCCGCAGAATCCAGCCGGTGATTGTACACAGCAGCGATCTCGAACGTGTCGCCCAGCGCCAGCACCGACGGCAGGTGGGCATCGCGCGCAAAAATACCCGCGCCGATGAAGGCCAGGCGAATCGAGTGATCGGTGGGGTGGTCAGATGGCATGGCTTGATCCGTTACCGTTCTAGCCGGTTACCGAAACTTAGCATTAAGGTTTGATATGTAGTTTACGACGAATTGAGGTTTCTTCCAAGCAGGGAAGAAGGGGAGATTAGCGCAGCGTTACAGAATGCGCCGGATGCGCAGCGCGAGGTGAATAGCCAGCCGGGTTTCGGGGTTGTCCAGGTCCAGCCCGCTGATCTCGCGGATGCGGTCCATGCGATACAGCAGCGTGTTGCGGTGAATGTGGAGTCGTTTGGCGGTGCGCGTCAGGTTGCCGTTTTCCTCGAAGAACGCTTCCAGCGTGGTGATGAACTCGGCGTTGTGCGAGTTTTCTTCGGCCAGTTTGCCGAGTGTCTCAAGGTAGAATTTGCTAAGTTCGGGCGAGCCGACCAGCAGCGACAACAGCCGGTATACGCCCATGTCCCAGAAGGCAAGCGGCGTCGTCAAGCGCCACTGGTGCGCGGTCCGGAAGGCGCCCACGGCCTGCTGGAAGCCTTCGCGCCACTCCTTGAGATCGTGCGCTTGCTGGCCCAATCCGACGATGATTTCCGCGCTGTATCGCTCTGTCACGCGCCCCTGCACGGCCAGCGCCAGGTCGCGCGCATTGGCCGGATCGCCTTCGCAGAACACGATCACCTCGCTGCCATACGGCTGCACCAGCGCGCCCAACCCCAGCGCCCCGGACTGCTCGTTGCACAGCGCTTCGATCTGGCGCGCAGTCGGTATGTTTTCGCGCAGCCCGCCGATGTACAGCGTGGTATAGTGCTGGTCGGGCTGGTAACCCAGGCGCGTTAGCCGCAGCAGCGCTTCGTTTTCGTTGATCATGCCGCCCAGGAACTGCTCCAACACGTTGCCCTGCACCCGCTTCTGTGCTTCGCGGATGGCCTTCTCTTTGGCCATCTCCAGCGCGCAGACCGCTGCCCCATTCCGGGCAAAGACCACATCCAGCGCATCGTAAGATTCGTGCGGACTGAAGACCAGCGACAGGAAGCCACGCCCCATCTTCCCGGCCACAATCGGCGCAACCAACCGCCGCAGTTCCAGGGGAGGCACCGGAATAGCAACCGGGTCCGGGCTGGCCTGGGCAACTTCCATCCGGTCGCGAAACAGGGCGGGCAGCGGATTGACGTCATACAGCGCATCTTCGATGGAGGGCCAATCGGGGCTGGCGGTCAGGCGGCCAGCCGTCGCCAGGGGGCGCAGCCGTTTGTCCTGGATCACGACGGTTTTGCCCGCCATCGTCGCCAGCGCCGCCGCCAGCGATCCCAGTCCCCGATTTTCGGTGGAAAGTTGGAGCAGTTGCGCGTGAATGTCGCGCCCGCGCTCTTCTACCGGCGCAGGATTGCCCAGCAGCGCCTGCGCAATATGGTGTTCGACGTCGCGCAGTGGCACAGTATCGGGCAATTGCAGCAGCGGGATGCGCAGGTCGTCGGCGATTTTACGCGCGGTCTGGTTGATCTCGCCCTGCACGCCAATGGCAACCACGTCGGTTTCTGACAGCTCGCGGATCAGGCTGACCAGCGTGAGCTTGTCGCTCAGCAGATACATGGCGTCCAGCGATAGCAGCGCGATCTCACCGCCCCGCAGGTCGGAAAACGCGGGGGGGCGGGTATTGAGCACACTGACCCACGCGATCGGACGGTGGGCACTTTGCCCGCCGGCGACCAGGCTGGTGCCGACTGGCAGTGCCAGCCGCAGCAGGTCATGCACGTTCAAATTGGGCGGTCCAGACAACGTAACCTCGCCTCTCGTTTGGTGGGCGACCGACTCCCTTTCGGCAGGGGTGGACAGGCCGGTGTGAGTCATGAACTCTGATTAGACAAACCAGCGCATGGTGTGGCGCAGTGCCCGTGCCGGCGTTCAGGTCGTGCGGGCATTTGCACTCCGCGGAATGTTCATGCCAGGTGGAAATGCCACCACTACCTGGGCCTAATAAATATTAATATAGCGGTCCAGCTCCCAGGGGCTGACAACCAGTAAATACTCTTGCCACTCTAAACGTTTGGCTTCTAAAAAACGTTCAAATAAGTGTAGACCGAGGGCTTCACGCGCGAGGGTGCTGGTTTCGAATTCATCCAGTGCCTCGTGGAGCGAGGTGGGGAGGGTGGTCAGATGGCGGCGGCGGTTCGAGACGGTGATCACGTCTTCTTCAGCAGCCGGTGGCAGCGTCAAGCCTTCCTCGATGCCGCGCAATCCGGCTGCCAACATCAAGGCAAACGCCAGGTATGGGTTACAACTGGGATCGGTGGCGCGCATTTCGATACGCGTGGTGTCCTGGTTTTGGGCGGGTTGGTTGGGCACGCGCAGCAGCGCCCCCCGGTTGAGTTGGGCCCAGGTGACGTAGATCGGAGCTTCTTGCCCGGCCATCAGCCGTTTGTAGCTGTTGACCAGCGGAGCCAGCACGGCGCAGATTTCGCGCACAAAAGTAAGCTGCCCGGCCATGAACGCCTGGGCATCGGCGGACAGACCATAATCATTGGACGGATCAGCAAAGCGGTTGTCGCCGGTTTCCGCGTCGCGCAGCCACTGGTGGACGTGCATCCCGCTGCCGGGATGCTCGGAGAGCGGTTTGGGCATAAATGTGGCGAAGCGGCCTTCCTGCCGTGCAATGGTCCGCACCGCCAACCGCGTGGTGACAATCGCGTCGGCCATGTGCAGCGCGTCGAGCGGGGCCAGGTCAAGCTCGTGCTGGCCCTGGCCAACTTCGTGGTGGCTGGACTCAACCCGGATGCCAATCGTGTGCAGCGCCTCGCCGACCCGTTTGCGAATGGTGCGCGCGGTGCCGTCGGAAGCGTCGAAATAGCTGGCCTGGTCGTCGAGTTGCAGCGTCTTTTTTCGCGGCTGGTTGCGAAACAAGTAGTATTCCAGCTCTGGCGCGACTTCATAGCGCAGCCCAGCTTCTTCCGCCAGCGCCAGAATCCGGCGCAGCGCACCACGCGGGTCCCCGGCAAAGGGCTGGCCGTTGGGCGTATACACGTCACACAGTACGCGCGCGGTGCGGCCATAGTCGGTGGCTTCGGTATCCCAGGGCAGGGGCGTCAGCGTCGAAAGGTCCGGCACCAGGTACATATCCGATTCGGCCACGCGCGCAAACCCCTCCACTGCCGAGCCATCGAACCAGATGCCGTGTTCCAGAGCGTGGGGCAGTTGTGCTGCATCAATTGTCACCGTCTTGACCATGCCGGCCACGTCAGTGAATTGCAGATCGATCAGTTGAATATTTTTATCGTTGATCAGGCTAAACACATCGTCCGACATACCCTGTTTCCTGCGCTTCATGTGGTTCGAGAGATCACTACACAGTGGTGATGGCGGGCCAAAGCTGGTTGGTTTGCCCCTGTGTTTGGACCCATAATTAAGGATCTGATTGAGGGTCATTATAACAAGTTGTACGCAATCCAGCCGCCTTGTTGTGCCGATTGACGATAGCGAGGCATCAGTAGACGGTTAGGGGAGAGTATCTGTAATATTGTAATTATTTTTGTAGTTGCTGACTTGTTTTGATACTGGCCTGGTATTCTCCGCCGTAAATGGCAATGGCTGGTTAGCTTGTGAAAAGTGTATATCATTACTCTATTCTAACTTGACTTTATCTTTATGCTGTGTCATAGTTTTACTAGATCACCGTATCATCCTGGGCCGGATAGACTTTTTGGTGAGAGGCTTATGAATAATCTTCGCAGTCGCTGCATGTTCCTGATTGGGATCGTACTGTTGCTGGGACTGACGCCGGGTGTGCTGGCCGCTGCCCCTGTTGCGTCCCTGGACGCCCGTGCTCTTCAGGCCGACGACACCGCGCGCGTGCTTGTGCTCCACAGCTATCACCCGGAGTATCTCTGGGACCAGGAATTAAACACTGGCATTCTCGATGGCCTGGCCGCTGGTGGGTACAGTGAAGCGAACGGCAATCTGGAAATCGAGCACTTCTGGATGGACACCAAGCAACTGGACCGGTCGGAATGGGGATTGCAAGCCACAGACGCCCGGCAAGCCATTCGTGACTTTCAGCCGGACGTTGTCATCATTTCGGATAACAACGCTATTTCGTTCATTGCTGCGTCTTGGGATATGCGGAATCCAGTGCCGTTTGTCTTTGCCGGGTTGAACAGCGACCCCGAAGACATCCCCGGTTTGGTAGAACGCCGTTCATTCATTACTGGCGTGCTCGAACGAGTGCATGTTGACCAAACACTCAATTGGATCCAGCTTGTCATCCCCGATGCCAGTCGGGTGCTCGTGCTTGCCGACAATTCGGAAACGACCCTGGCTTATATCGACGAAGTCGAAGCGGCGCTGCAAGCTGCGCCACGTTTTGCAGACGGGTATGAGATCGAAACATCGAATAATTTGTCACGCTGGGAAGACCTGGCCGCGCAAGCCAGCAACAATGGCGTTGACGTCATCATCATTGGCACCTACTCAACCGTCCGTGACGCGGATAACCAATTCGTTTCGTCACAGGACTTGATGACACGCCTGGTTGCGCTGTCGGAAGTGCCCATTGTACCCTTATGGGAGTTCGGTGTGCAGGATGGGGCCTTGGGGGGCACGGTTATTTCGGGTGTGACCCAGGGCTACGAAGCGGCCCAACAGGCGGTTCGTATTATCGATGGCGAGGAACCCGGCGACATCGAAATCATTGCGCCGGAGCGTGGCCGGCTGGTGGTCAACACGGCGGCTGTCGCACGGTGGGACGTTGCCATCCCGCTGGATTTGCTGGAACTATCGGTCATCTACGGGCCGGGTGGCTCGCTAGTGAACAGGTAAATAACTATGTTACGCAGACTGAGCATTCAAGCACAGTTTATCATCTTCATTGTGGCGGCGCTGGTCCTGCTATTTGCGGCGCTCATGGTTGTCTTTAGTTTTCAGGGCCAGGCTGACCTGGTCGACGGCGAAAATGATCGCAGCCTGACGCTGGCCAACAGTCTGATTGGTCCGCTGCAGGTCGGCAGCCAGACCTACGGCGCACTGGGCAATGTTCCCGGTGTGGACGAGCGTCTGACCGACCTGGTGGTCAATAGTGTGGACGGCGAGATTGACTTTGTCACCGTCACGTGGCCGGATGGCACCGTGCTTTACCACTCCGACCCATCATACAACGGCCAAATGATAGAGGCCCTGGCCAACCCTGAGGACTCTGATTCTCACCGGGCTTCGGTGTCTGGTTTTGGCACCGTTTACCTCTCCAGCCTGGAATTAGACAACCCTGTCGCCGCGACCGCTAGCGAGCCAGACACCTTTTATATCACCGTTGGTGCCGATGCCGGTGCGCTGGATCAGCGTCTCATCGACGGCCTGTTGGTTTCCATTGTAATTGCGGCCGGGGCTATTGTGGTGGTGGCGGCTCTGACCGTGTGGTTGGTGCGCGTCAGCCTGACCCGACCCATTCAGCGCATCGTGGATGGCGCGCGGTTGTTCAGCGTGGGCCAGCTCGACCACCAAATCGAACCGGGCGGCAGCGATGTGCTGCGCCAGTTGGCAGAAACGCTTAACCAGATGGCGGACGACATCGTGGAATCTCGCATCGAGTTGGAAGCCATGAACCGCACGCTCGAAGACCGTATTCAGGCGCGCACCGCTGACCTGGCGACCGTGGCCGAGGTAAGCGCGGAAACCGCGACCGTGCTCGACATTGACCAACTGCTGCTGTATGTCAGCAACCTCACGAAAGAACGGTTTGGGCTATACCACGCGCACGTTTTTGTATTAGATGAAGAGCAGAACCTGCTGGAACTGGCTGCCGGGGCCGGTGAAGCCGGGGAGCGTATGGCGGCTGCTGGTTTGCGCATTCGCTACGATAACCAGGGCAGCCTGGTCGCGCGTGCCGCACGGTCGCGCTTGCCGGTGGTGGAAAATGAAGTCCGCCGCGCATCCGACTTCTTGCCCAACCCACTGTTGCCCAACACCGCGTCGGAAGCCGCCTTCCCGCTGGTGGTGGGTGATCGGGTGGTGGGCGTGCTCGACGTGCAGTCCGATCAAGTAGATTTCTTTACCGACGACCAGCTTACCGTGTTGAACACGCTGGCGCGGCAAATCGCGGTGTCGGTTGCCAACGCTCGTTTGTTTACTGAAGTAGAGCGTACCAGCCGTCACGAGCAGGCGTTGAGCGCCATCACCGAGCAAATCCAACGCGCGACAACCATGGACGAGGTGCTGCAAACTGCGGCCCGCGAACTTGGCAGGGCGCTGCGCGTGCCGCACACCACCGTACAGTTACAACTCCGGCAGACGCTGGATGCCCAGATGCTGGATGGTGATGAAACTCGGACAGCAGCACATTCACCAGCTATTGAAACCGCTACCGAGTTTGGGTCGGCAGCTAATTAATACGAGGGGAAAGAATCATGCTCAAGAACTTAACACGCACCCATTACATCATTATCGCCGCGATCCTGGCTGTAGTTGTGGCAGTTGTCATTGTGGCTGTGGTGGTTTTGGCAGATGACGATGACGGCGAAGACCAGGAAGTGACCGCAGTAAAGCTGCAGTTGTCGTGGTTCTATGAATCGGAATTTGCGGGGTTCTTTGCCGCCGTTGACCAGGGCTACTATGAAGATGAAGGGCTGGCAGTAGAGATTCTCGGCAGTGGCTTCGACGATGATGGGAATTACATTGATCCGGTTCCTTTGGTGGTTTCAGGTGAGGCTACATTCGGCCTGATGAGTGCGGACAACCTGCTGCGTGCTCGTGCCGAGGGTCAGCCAGTGGTTGCCATTGCGACAACTTTCCAGCGCAGTCCGCGTGCCTACATTTCACTGGAGGAAAAAGGCATCACGACACCTGCCGATTTTGTTGGCCAGCGCGTAGTGGTCCGGTCAGATCTCGAGATGACTTATGCAGCAATGCTGGCACAGGCTGGGGTTGATCGCGCTCAAGTGAACGAGATTACCGACTCGGACCTTTTTAGCATGGATGCCTTGAAAGATGATCTGGTCGATGTTACTCCGGGTTTCGTGACCAGCGAAGTGATAGACCTGGAACAACAAGGATTCGCTGTCAATACGGTTATGATCGGTACCTACGGCGTGGAAGACTATCAGAACCTGATCTTCACCACGGAAGACGTTGTGCAGAACCAACCCGAACTGGTGACCAGCTTCTTGAAAGCAACCATTCAAGGGTTTGAATACGAAGTTGAAAACCCCAACGCCGTGGCGGAATTGGCCCTGCAATACGATCCGAACCTGGACGTCGCCACCCAGCGCGCAATGGTAGCTGCATCCGTGCCGCTCATTGCTCCGGCAGGTAGTCAGATTGGTGACATGGACCCACAAATCTGGGAAAACATTGGCCAACTGATGGTTAGCTCTGGCGCAATCGAAGCCGAGGCACTAGACATTGAAGGCGTGTATACGCTCCAATTCATCAATGCAGCCTACGAAGAATAATTTTCGTTCAATGGTCGACATAAAAGGTGTAAAACCATGAGCGTACAACAAGCTCGACCTGACCCACCA
>JAADYV010000409.1 GCA_010092855.1 Chloroflexota bacterium
CTCGGCGGTTAGCTGCACATTCTTGGGACCAATCGCGGCTAGGTAGATGGGAATGTCGGGCCGCCCGTGCAGGATCGACTTCAGGGGCTTGCCCAGGCCCGTCGCGTCCGCCCCCTGGTAGGGTATCTGGTAGTGAGCGCCGTCGTGGATTAGTGGTTCCTCGCGGCGGAAAATCGCGCGCAGGATGTGAACATATTCGCGCGTGCGGGCCAGCGGTTTGCTGTAGGGCTGCCCATGCCAGCCTTCGACCACCTGTGGGCCGGAAACACCCAGCCCCACCAGCAGCCGCCCGCCCGATAACTGGTCGAGGGTCATGGCCGTCATCGCGGTGGCCGCGGGGGTGCGGGCTGGCATCTGCATGATGCCGGTGCCCAACCGTATGCGTTCGGTTTGCGCGCCGATCCACGCCAGCGGGGAGACAGCGTCCGAACCATATGCTTCTGCCGTCCAGATCGCGTAGACGCCCATCTCGTCCGCCGCACGAATCAGGTCCATTGGCAGCTCCAGCCGCGCGCCGGAATAGCCGAGGAATATGCCGAGTCGCATGCTGTCCTCCCGTGCGCTAACCCTCATCCGCACGCGGCTGCCACTTGAGGATCACGATCCCCAGTGGCGGGATGGTCAGGCTGATGCTTTGGGCCCAGGCGTGCCAAGCCTGGCGGTCAGTATGCACACCACCCAGGTTGCCCATGTTGCCGCCACCATACAACCCCGAGTCGCTGTTGAGCAGCTCTTTGTAGTAGCCGGGCTGCGGCACGCCGATGCGGTAATGACGACGCGGCACGGGCGTGAAGTTGCAGGCCACCACCAGGAAGTCCTCGGCATCGCGCGCATACCGGACGTAGGTATAGATGCTCTGGTCGGCGTCGTTGGCCTCAATCCAGCAGAACCCGCCGGGATCACAGTCGCGTTCATACAGCGCGGGCTGCTGCTTATACAGGTGATTCAGGTCCCGCATCCAGGCTTGCAGCGACTTGTGTGTGGTCCACTCGGTCAGGTTCCAGTCCAGGCTGCGCGCTTCGCTCCATTCGCGCCACTGGCCAAACTCCTGGCCCATGAACATCAGCTTCTTGCCGGGATGCGTCATCTGGTAGCCGAACAGCAGGCGCAGCGTGGCGAACTTCTGCCACCAGTCACCGGGGATTTTGCCCATCAGCGAGCCTTTGCCGTGCACCACCTCGTCATGCGAGATCGAAAGCACGAAGTTTTCGCTGTAGGCATACATCATCGAAAACGTGATCTGGTGGTGGTGGAAGCGGCGGAAAATCGGGTCTTTGGCGATATAGTCCAGCGTGTCATGCATCCAGCCCATGTCCCACTTGAAGGTGAAGCCCAGCCCACCCAGGTAGGTGGGCCGCGACACCATGCCCCACGCGGTCGATTCCTCCGCAATCGTGACCGCGCCGGGAAATTGCTCGTGGACCACGGCATTGGCTTCCTGCAAAAAGCGCATGGCGGGCAGATTCTCGTTCCCGCCGTATTTGTTGGGCACCCACTGGCCTTCCTCCCGCCCAAAATCCAGGTACAACATGGACGACACCGCGTCCACACGCAGTCCGTCAATGTGGTATTTGCGCAGCCAGAAGAGCGCGTTGGAGAGCAGGAAGTTGCGCACCTCGTTGCGCCCGTAGTTGAAGATGTAAGTGCCCCAGTCGGGATGCTCCCCCTGGCGCGGGTCGGCGTGCTCGTACAGGTGTGTGCCGTCGAAATAGCTGAGCGCAAAGCCGTCTTTGGGGAAATGCGCGGGCACCCAGTCCAGGATCACGCCAATGCCGCGCTGGTGGCAGCGGTCGACGAAATACATGAAGTCTTCGGGCGAGCCGTAGCGGCTGGTAACGGCATAGTAGCCGGTCACCTGGTAGCCCCACGAGCCATCGAAGGGGTGCTCCATGACGGGCATCAACTCGACGTGGGTGTAGCCCATCTCGTCCAGGTAATCGACCAGTTCGTCGGCCAGTTCGCGGTAGGAAAGCCAGACCTGGCCGTCGTCCTTTTTACGCCACGAGCCCAGGTGCACCTCGTAGATCGACATGGGCTTGTCCAGCGCGTTACCCGCCGCGCGCGCCTGCATCCATTCCCCATCGCCCCATTCGTACCCGTCGAGGTTGGCCACTACCGACCCGGTGCGCGGGCGCAGCTCGGAGAAGAATCCGTAGGGGTCGGCTTTCTCGGTGCGGTAGCCATTCACACTGGAGCGGATTTCGTACTTGTACACCGCGCCCACATCGAGCCCTGGAATGAACAGTTCCCACACGCCGTTGGTGTGTTTGCGCATGGGGTGCACGCGCCGGTCCCAGTGGTTGAAGTCCCCGATCACGGCCACCTTATAGGCGTTGGGAGCCCATACTGCGAAACGCACCCCCTGCACGCCACCAACGATGTGTACGTGCGCGCCGAGTTTTTCGTAGCTTTCCAGGTGGCGTCCCTCGCTAAAGAGATACAGGTCGTAGTCGGACAGCGTGGGACCAAAGGCGTAGGGATCGCGCGCGATGTACTCCTCGCCATCATAAGGGGTAACTGCGTAGTGGTAGCGGAGTCCGGGCTGGCCGGGCAGCGTGACCTCGAAAAAGCCTTCGTCCCGCAGCCGGGTCATATCGTGGCGCTGGCTGGTGCCCTCGTCCACCACTACCAGGGCTTTGGCGGTCGGCCAGAACGCCCGGATCGAAACGGCATTGTCTCCCGCTGGGTGGGGGCCCAACAGGTCAAACGGCGCGCCATGATCGCCGTTCAGCAGGTTTTGAATGGCATCCGGGTGAATATCAGCGGCCATAATGCTCCCCGTCGTGTGTGCGAACGTTGCTGCTGATTGTACACGCTTCTGTTACGTTTCGGTATATCAGAGGATGGGCTCAGGTGAGCCGTCTCTGTCGTCGGCATCGTCGTTGTATTCGTAAGTCACGACCGAAGCCGCCAAGTGCTTTTCCTTGAAATGCCAGCGCGGAATACCAAAAAACAGCCGCGTCAGCAAGTTCGAGCGCGTGCGCACGATCTCAAACCCGGTTTTTTCATAAACGTGAATGGCGGAATCATTCGTTGCGGCCACCCACAGCGTCATTCGGCTGCGGTCATTGTCGCGTGCCCAGGCTTCAGCGTAGTCCAGCAACAACTGGCCGATGCCTTCGCCCTGGCAGTCTGGGGCGACACACACATCGGAAACGTAGGCTTCGTCTTCGCCGGGACGGTGCCCGATCAGCCACAGCAAAAACGACGCGCGCAACAGCCGTAGCAACCCTAATTCGCGGATCGCGGTGTTCTCCAGCACGCGGTTTTCTTGGGGAGTGTAGTAGATTGGCTCCAGCGTCAGCGTGCCGACCACCCGCCCATCGCGTTCGGCCACCAGCAGGCCGTCATACCCCCGGCTGACCGGTCCCGCATACGCCGCTTCCAGCAGGGCGCGTGCTTTTTCCGGATGGCGACCAACCAACACGCGCATCTTGTCGCTAAAGGCTTCTTGCATAACAGCAGCCACACCGGGCAGATCAACAGTGCGTGCCGAGTGAATGTCAATCATGGTGTATCCTCCAGCACGGCCAGCGCCAGCCCTACCGCGCCGAGGGTACCCAGGTTGGTGATGCGCCCACCCAGCCAGGCCGTGCGCACTTCGACCAGTGTCAGCCAGTGCTGTTCAATTAGTTCCGAAGCTTCGCGCTGGGGGGCTATGACCTGCCGGGCACCTAACGCCAGGAAAATGTGCGCGGTCCCACAGCCCCGGTTGCCATCCACAAAGTAGCGTCCCAGGTAACGCCAGGCAGACGCTTCCAGGCCAGTTTCCTCCAGCAGTTCGCGGCGGGCGGCGGTTGCCGGGTCTTCGCCGGCGTCCAGATACCCGGCGGGCAGCTCCAGCGACATCACGCCCGGCCCGTGTTTGTACTGCTCGATCATCATCACGCGCTGGTGCTCGTCCACCGCGAACACCTGCGCCCACTCCGGCATCTCCACCCGGTAAAAGTCGGGGATTTCGTGGCCGTTGGGCAGGTGGACGTGCTCGCAGCTTACGCGCAGCCAGGGCGAAGCATCAAGCAATACGGTCCGGTTCAGCACGCGCCAGGTTTGCATATCGCGCTACTCGACAGCATCCAGGCTCAGGGCCATGAAGTCATCGGGATCGATCCATACGCCGCCGACCACCATCTCCCAATGCAGGTGCGCCCCCAGGCTGCGCCCGGTGTTCCCACTCAGGCCAACGATCTCCTCTTTGCGCACCCACTGGCCGGGCACCACCAGCGGATCGGACAGGTGGGCATAACCGCTGTAGATGCCCCAGCCGTGATCAATCAGGACGTAGTTGCCCCGAATGTCCATTTCTTCGACCAGCATCACGCGCCCATTGGCAATGGCGCGCACGCCCGTCCCCACCGCCATCTGAACATCAATGCCGGTGTGCTGCCGCCAATAGGTGCTGTTATAGCGCCGGTAGGTGCCAAACCAGTCGAGCTGTGGCTGATCGCTGGGCGGCAGGAATCCACCTTCCCAGTAACGGTCCGGGGTGAAGCGATCCATAATGTTGAACAAGCGCTCACGCTCGGCGGTTTCGATGTCATCGGCCAGCAAACCAACCTTACTTTGCGTGAGGGTGATTTCCGAGCTACCAAATTCGCCAAAGGTCACATCGATAGGCTGGTCGACCAGGTCGGCGGTGCCGTCGATGTATTTGACCTGGATTTGCAGGTTGTAGGGCGCAACATCGGACTCCATGTCCGCCGAGATCAACCCGACGTACTGGTTGCCTTGCGGATAGAAGACATACAGCCGGTCTTGGAACACACCGCGTACCTCGGCTATATCCTCTCCGATGACACGCACCACACCGACCTCGCCCTGGCGAATCCAGTCAAAGTCCATGAGCACGGTGATGGTACCCGCGCCCTCTGATTCGGCAGAAACCAGCAGCGACACCACCACAAACCCGGCCAGCACTATCCCCAGCAACCCAGTCACCGCACCGGCGATGACGATTTTTCCCCTCACGTGTTTCACTCCTGCAATGGCTCAGCCAACATAACCCGGCGTTGTAATAACAATTTTGACAAGATCAAGCCGGTATTCCAGGCGTCGTCCACGCCGCGATGGTGGACGCCCTCCACCGGCAGGTCCAGCAAATCCAGCGCCTTGAGCAGCCCAATCTCGTAGGGCAGCGCGCGCACCAGCGCCAACATACTCTTGACGTTGATGTGGCTGCCGCTGAAAGGGTAGTCGATGCCGCGCTCGTGGCACTGCTTCTGGAACTGGCACCGGTCGTAGTCGCCATAGCTGGCCCAGATGCGCTGCCGTGACTTAAATTTACGCTGGAGGATCGTGCACGCCCGCTCAAACGATACTCCGTCGTTCACTTGCCGCTGTGTCAGCGTGGTGAGTTTGGTGCAAAAAGGGCTGACGTGCGAGTGTTCAGGCTGGACCAGAATACTCTGTCGGTCGACGCGCTCTCCGGTGCGGATATCCACCGCGCAGATACCAATTTCGATTATCTCTGGCTCCTGTCCTGTGGGGGGCGGGCCATCCCAGCACGTGGCTTCAACATCAATCACTAACAGTCGATCTAGTTTCCTGGCCAAGAGTCCCCTCTCTCGTTTATCTCACCCTGCACAACTATTCCACCGTCGGACACCACTACTGTTCCTCCGCCGGCAAAAACTCAACGGAGTCCAGTATAGCCTGCAAAAATGCGACCTGGTCGGGCAGCGCCCCTGGCGGTTCGACGGCGGTGAAAAACGCGAAGGTACTGCCCTCTTCTTCCAGGTGTACCACCACGAACCATCCCGCCGTGTCCGGCTCTTCTTCACAATCAACGGCTTGGAAGAACGACCCCACCGCCGCGCGCCTGCCCACAAACAACGTCTGCCGGTCATAGACGCCCAGGTTACACGTCGGGTCCACGAATACGCTGCGCAAGATATGCACCCCGTCCGCCCAGAAGTTGTATTCCCCGGTGACGGTCAGGATGTTGGGGAACCCCCAGAACAGGTACACAAAACCAGTTGCCTCCCCCGCCAGCGGGCCAAAGAAAATCGACATGGGTACTTCATACAGTTGCCCCTCCCCAGCAGCAGTGGCCGCTACCGCCCGGAAAGGCACCAGCAAGTGCAGCGTTTCCCAGTTTTCGGGCAGCGCCATCGTGATCGGCGGCTCAACACCTGGCAGCAGGTTATAGTTCCCCAGGTCTACATCGGGCAGGGGTACGGTGGTTTCTGCTGGATCGGCTGTCTCGGCGGTCGCTGTCGGGCTGCTGGCTACCTCATCTGTCGCGGGCGGTAAAGGCGTGAATGTCTGGGTAGGTGTAAGCGGCAGGTCAGACGCAGGTTCGGCGGACGGCACATCACCGGCGGGGGTGCGGGTAGGCAGCGGCGTGCGCGTGGGGCGCGGCGTATTCAACGCTTCGGACGGGTCAGGTGCACGCGATGGCGTAGCAGTACCGGGTCCCAGAGTGCCGTCGCCTGTGAACATGTCCACCATCTCATCCGGGTAGCTGTCAAGCAGTTCATCCCCCGGGTCTGCCGGTGGCGTGATAGCTGGGGTCGAAGAGCCGGTCGGGGTAGGCGTGGGGGTAGGTGTTGCCACAAATAAGGGCAGCTCGTCGGGAGACCCATCCAGCGCCAGTTGGGTCCCGATCACCCAACCCTCCACATCAACCGTGCGGATGCGCAGGAACACACCGTTTTCCGTCCGCCCCAGCACCGATACCGGCTCGGCCATGAACAGGTACGTCACCGGTTCGGCAGTGCGGTCTGGCATGGCAAAGACGGGCGCGCGCTCAACCAACACCAGCGCCTGCATGGGATATGGGGTAAAACTGGAGGTGACACTGGGGGTCGGGGTTGACGCCTGCCCCGCCTGGACCTGCACTGCGCCGCCAACCAACACCCCCAGCGCCAACAGTACCAGACAAATCAATACCGCTCGTCGTTGCATGTTATGTCTCTCCACGACATGCCATTGTAGCGCGGGGGCGGTCCAGCGCAAAAAAGAAACAGCGCCAGAAGATGCGGCGCTGTCTGTGACGACTCGCTCCGGCGAGCGATATGGAATTCTGCGTGCGCTATTCTACACCCTCGGCCTGGTTCTCGTCTGCCGACATGACGTTTGCCAGCGTTTCCAGCAGCACGCCAGGTTTGATAGGCTTGACCAGAAACTCGTCCACACCCAGGTAGAGCACCTTTTCACGAAAACGTGGATAGGCCGTCAACACTACCACCCGCATATCCCCCAGGCCGGGCATCTGGCGAATACGCTGCAACAGCGCTTCACCGCCCAACATTGGCATCAGCATATCGATCAACAGAATATCCGGCGCGACTTCCGGCAGTACTTGCAGCGCCTCGGCACCGTTATTCGCTTCGTGCACCGTGTAGTTGGCGCGTTCCAGGATATTGCGGTAGATGCGGCTTAGCTCCCGGTCATCCTCGACGATCAACACAGAATAACCCATATGATTTTCCCCTTATACCCCGGCACTACAAACGAACCAATTAATGTATTTGATTTTATTTTATGAAAGTAGCTCTATAATCATTATGCTATTTTATGATCGAAAAATGATGAACATCGGGTCAGAAATTGGTTAGAAAACGCAAACGGCTGCCGGAAGCCCAGCAGCCGTTGTACTGTTATGTTGCCCACGATAGCCTGGTTAGGCTGGCGCGCTGATTTCTTCTTCCGATTCTTCTGGCTCTATTTCCAAGAAGGTCAGCTCGTCGTTTTCCTCATCGTAGTCTACCTGCACTATACTGCCCAGGCTAACTTCTCCTGCCAGGATTACGTCCGACAGGCGATCCTCAACCAGGCTGGTAATCAAACGCCGCAGCGGGCGGGCCCCATAATCGGGATCATACCCCTCGTCAGCCAGGTGCATCCGGACGGCATCGGTTGCGGTGATGGTCATCGCGCGCTCCACCAGCCGCTCGTTGACCTTCTTGATTTCCAGGTCCACAATCTCGGCAATCTCCTGCTTGGAGAGCGACCGGAAGACAATCGTAGCGTCCACGCGGTTCAGGAATTCTGGCCGGAAGGCACGACGGAGGCTCTCCATCACCGACTTGCGCATGTCATCGTATTCCTGCTCGATGGTGATGTCGTCGTCCGCCGGAAGGTCAAAGCCCAGGGTTGTTCCGCGTTTGATCATCTCGGCCCCCACGTTGCTGGTCATGATGATGACCGCGTTGCGGAAGTCTACCCGGCGACCACGCGCATCCGACAGGTGCCCCTCTTCCATAATCTGGAGCAGCATGTTGAACGTTTCGGGATGCGCTTTTTCGATTTCGTCGAAGACCACGATGCTGTAGGGACGGCGGCGCAGCGCTTCGGTCAACTGCCCCGCGTCCTCATAGCCCACGTAGCCAGGAGGCGCACCCGTCAGACGAGCCACAGTATGGCGTTCCATGAACTCGCTCATGTCAAGCTGGATCAGGGCGTCTTCAGTGCCGAACATGAATTCGGCCAGCGCTTTGGTCAGCTCGGTTTTGCCCACGCCCGTCGGCCCCAGGAAGATGAACGAGCCAATCGGGCGGCGCGGGTCCTTCAATCCGGCGCGAGCGCGTCGCACGGCCTTGCTGATAGCTTCGATAGCTTCGTGCTGGCCGACAATGCGCTTGTGGAGTTCTTCTTCCATGTGCAGCAGGCGTTCGGATTCTTCCTGTGCGATGGCCGTCACCGGGATACCGGTCCACATGCCGACCACCTCGGCCACATCTTCGGCTGTCAGGCGCGCGCGGCTGGTTTCGGGGTCCCAGTGGGCACGGTAGGTTTCAAGTTCGGCTTCGAGCGCCTGAATTTGCTCTTCGACGCTCTGGCGTTCTTCCGTCGTCATCTCGTCGCCCATGATTTCGATGTCTTCCCGGTAGGCGACCAGGTCACTCTCGATACGCTTGACGCGCGAGGATTCGGGGGATTTGTACATCCGGACGCGACTGGAGCCTTCGTCGATCAGGTCGATGGCCTTATCCGGCAAAAAGCGCTCTGGCACGTAGCGCGCCGACAGGTTCGCTGCCGAGTCGATAGCTTCATCAGTGATGTCGAGGTTATGGTGCTCTTCATACGGCGCACGGATACCGTGCAGAATACCGATGGTTTCTTCGATGGTCGGTTCTTCGACCAGCACCTTTTGGAAGCGGCGTTCGAGCGCTGCGTCGTTTTCGATGTTGCGCCGGTATTCGTCGAGCGTGGTCGCGCCGATGCATTGCAGTTCGCCGCGCGCCAGGGCAGGCTTGAGAATGTTGGCCGCATCCACGCTGCTGCCCGCCGACCCTGCGCCCACCAGCATGTGCACCTCGTCAATAAAGAGGATGCTGTTGGATGATTTCAGTTCCTCGATCACGCGCTTCAGGCGTTCTTCGAACTGGCCCCGGTACATCGTCCCGGCTACCAGCGACCCCACGTCGAGCTGCAGCACGCGCTTACCCAGCAGGGGAGTGGGCGCATCACGGTTGACAATGCGCTGCGCCAGACCTTCGACAATCGCGGTCTTGCCCACGCCGGGTTCTCCGATGAGAGCCGGATTGTTCTTCTGGCGGCGGCTCAAGATCTGGATTACCCGCTCAATCTCCATCTGGCGTCCGATAACCGGGTCAAGCTTGCCATCCTCGGCCAGCGCCGTGAGGTCAGTGGCCAGTTGGTCCACCATCGGCGTCTTGGCGGAACTGGAGCGGCTGGGGTTCTCGGAGGACGACTCCATCGCGCGGCGCGACGACTGGAGCGGATTCTCTTGCAACACCCGGCGCGTCTGGCGGCGAATTTCGTCCAGACTGATCTTCAGTTCGCTGAAGACATCAACTGCAATGCCTTCGTTATGACGCACCAGGCCCAGCAGCAGATGTTCAGTTCCAATATAGTGGTGCCCCATGCGTCGCGCTTCATCAACGGCCAGCTCCAATACTTTCTTGGTAGCTGGCGACAGGTCCATGCGGGTTACGTTAACGCGCTTGTTCGCATCGGCCAGACGTTCGACGAGTTGTTCGACCTGATTCTGGCGCAGCCCCATCTCGCGGAGTACACGCCCAGCAACACCGCCTTCTTCGCGCATCAAGCCCAACAACAGATGCTCGGTCCCGATATGGCTGTGCTGCATCCGTTCGGCCTCTTCCTGGGCCAAACTCAGGACTCGTCGCGCGCGTTGTGTGAAGCGCTCCATTTTATTCGAGGGCATTAGTGTCTCTCCTCATCCCAGTCCTGGCCCCATTGCAGCCTTGCGCGTGGCAGGTCTGCGCGGTATACAGGGAACGGGTAATTTCCAACCTGTTGTAGAGTGGCATCCCAAAAACCTTTTGTGACGCATCTATCCTACCATGTATTTTAGAAGAGACTGTGGCTATTTCACCAGTCGTTTTCATCAAAATCCCGTAAGAGCTTGCGAGTTCTTATACAGCCTTAATCATATTCTAACCACTTCAAACTCCGTCTACCCCAATTGTAACACAAGAAATGCGACGGTGGCGGGTCATTTATTCGGACGGATTCGTGTTGGTGCGCGTGCGGCGGTTTGATCTGTCAAATTTTTATGACAAAAAAGACCCTATCCAGCAAAAGCGACAGGGTCTTGCTAAAGAAGAATATGGTTAATTGTGTAATGTTAGCGTATTACAACTACAGGCCGTCAGATGGTTGCCAGACTGCGGTATCGGGAGACGTCCTAATCGTCATCCTCGTCATCGTAGTCGTCGCCGTCATATTCATCCTGACGGTCGTAATCATCATCACTATCATCCTGATCGTCGTCGCTGCCGTTGTCGAAGTCGTCAACCAATGCCTGCCAATCCTGGTCCATGAATTTGGCCGAGTCGACCTGGCGGAGCGACAACCCTAACCGGCGCTGCTCCAAATCAATCTTGACAATACGCAGCGTCAGTACGTCGCCTACCAGCACGACTTCACGCGGGTGGCTGACCCGGTAATCGGCCAGTTCAGAAATGTGGATCAGGCCTTCAATTTCTGGCGCATCAACCAGGCGGGCAAAGGCCCCGAACTTGGTGAGCTTGGTCACCGTGGCCTGTACCAGCTGGCCGACCAGGAAATTGCGCGCGATCTGTTGCCAGGGATCATCTTCCTGGCGTTTCATGCTCAAGCCGATGCGCTTGCGCTGGCGATCGATGCTGATCACCTGGACCTCGACTTCCTGACCCACTTCCAACACTTCGCGTGGATGGGTGACGTGCTTCCAGGACAGCTCGGTGAGATGGACCAAACCGTCAGCCCCGCCCAGGTCTACGAACGCACCAAAGTCCGCCAGGCTAATCACGCGCCCGACCCGATTTTCACCGACGGCCAGTTCCTCCAACAAACGCGCCTTCTGCTTTTCGCGCCATTCGCGGGCCGCGGCTCGTTCGGAGAGAATCAGGCGGTTGCGCGAGCGATCGATTTCGACAACCTTGACCGCGATTTCTTCGCCCACCATGCTGCCCCAGCGTTCTTCAGGGCTGCCAGAGGACGAACGCTGCTGGCGTTCACGGCTGATCTGGCTGGCCGGTACAAACCCACGTACCTTGCCAAAGCGCACAATCAAGCCGCCTTTGTTGTAGCCCGCCACTTTGCTGAAGTAAACGTCTTGGTTGGTGTGGTGTTCTTCCGCTAGCCGCCAGTTCATTTCTTCTTCGGCACGCGCCAACGACAAGACCGGGCGACCATCTGCCCCACGGGGCTTGAGCACATAGGCCGTCACTGGGCTATCGGGCAGCAGCGTCTCTAGCGATTCGCGGTCCATGCGTTCCAGTTCTTTGCTGGCCACCACGCCCACCACGTCTTCACCCAGGTTGATGAGCACCTCGGTCGGGCTGGTTTCGATGACCGTGCCGTCCACGATCATGCCCTTGCGCAACCGCGGACCCTCTTCTTCAGGGGGAGCTTCTGGCTCGGCAGCAGCTTGTGGATCAGCCACCGCCTCAGCCTCGGCTGCTGGCTCGGCAGGGTCTTCGGCTGGCGCAGCGTCCTCGGCTACTTCCGCCTCAGGGAACTCACCATCATCGGCAGCGGCAGCGGATTCTTCCACCATAGATTCGGCGTGCTGCTCCGCCACTGGCTCAGGTGCCTGCTCGGTTGCTTCGTCCGACGCTTCTTCTGCATCAGGCGCGCTATCCTCAACAGTAACGCTGTCTTCCGGGGTTTCGGGGCTGGTCTCTTCCGGTACGATCTCGTTGTGTTCTGTTTCAGATACGGTTTCGTCCGCCGGCAACTCAGCATTCGCCTGTGTTTCGGCAATAGTCTGCTCGGTTTCCGACATGGGTTCCATGTCATTACCGAGATTTGGATTGTTGGACTCCATGTAGATTCGTTCTCCGGTGCTATCGAGTGCAGGGGCATTATACACGCAGGCCAGGCAAGAATCAAACGATTGGGACCACATTTTCCAAAATCGACCCCACAGATGCGCCAGCGAAAGCTCAACGTGATGTCGTCATGGGGAACATGTGAGACCGCAAACACCAGCGGATGGGGTTAAGAAGGGGAACCACACCTGCAAATCGAAGGCGGGAAACTGCCCACTGGCCCGCAACCATACACCATGCCATGACAATATTGCGCTTTTCGTCACAATCAAGATAAGTTTAAAATCTAGCTGACTGCAGCAATACCTTCCATATATTGTGAAATAAATCACCAATAGAACAGGCCGTTTGGTATGTTCGCCGGCCCGTCCGCGGCGTTAGATTCTGAAATGAAGTACGACGCAAGTCCTCTCCACCTCTATGAAGTGCGCCGTCTTCATAATCGCATTGTATCAGGTGCTATCCAACACCTGATTGGCTGACATGAGGTAATAATGGCCAAGAACTATCCTGAACACTACCGGCACGTCAAGGAACTGATGGGCGAATTGGGCAAGGGCATCCCCAAGACCATGAACTGCTTCTCGCAGTTGCATGCCAAAGCCTCCGAAACCGGCGCACTCGGTGTCAAAACCAAAGAACTGGTGGCCCTGGGCATTGCCATTGCCATTCGCTGCGATGGCTGCATCGCGTTCCACGTTCACGACGCGCTCAAGGCTGGCGCGACTGAAGCCGACATTATGGAAACCATCGGTGTTGCCATCCTGATGGGCGGCGGCCCGGCGGTGATGTATGGCTGCGAAGCCTATGAAGCGCTGCGCCAGTTCGAACAGGAACCAGACCTGGTCAAAGCTGGTAGC
>JAADYV010000410.1 GCA_010092855.1 Chloroflexota bacterium
GCCCGATTCGGGGCTGTCCGAGTCCCAGGTCATGACGGGGATACCAGCGGCCAGCGCCGACTGGATCGGGTCCACGCAGCCGTCGGGGTCGTTGCAGCTTACGCCGATGGCGTCCACACCCTGCGAGATGGCGTCTTCGATGACGCGGGCCTGTTCGGCCATGTCGGAAGCGGTCGAACCCATGTACAGGCATTCAACCTCGGTGCCGGTTGCTTCGGTCAGCTCTGCCGCCGCCTGCATACAGCCATCGCGACCCAGTTCGAAGACCGGGTTGTTGAGCGCCTTCGGAATCCAGGCGATGGTGATGGTGTCATCTTGCGCGCTCACCTGCGGGGTCGCCGTCGAGTTGACACCGCTCAGCGGCGAGAGGGCCAACACAACCAGCGCCACAATGATGGATAGACGTAATGCTTTTTTCATGCTTTCGTTCCTCCATAAGAAGATTAAACGGGAGAGAATCTCCCTCAACGCGGGATGGGAAGAGCGTTCATGCCCTGGCCAAACCAATCTAAGTAACGGCGGTGTGTGCGCTTGGCCCACCAAAAACATGTGCGTCAGGCGCACGAAAACAGGTCATGGTTCGACCTGTGAGCATGTTTTGTTTATTAAAACAACAAAATGCCTGGTTTGTCAAATTTTGGTTGTGCCCGGACATTGTTGCCGTCTGCGGGCGGCCACCGGCATACTTGACTTCTCGATCAAGACGGTCTATATTTTGTTGCGATGCCGTACAAATAGTAACGAGGGAACATGCCTACGGGACGAGCCGACCACAACCTGATCAAACGCTTGAACAGCGCTCTGATCTTGAACAACTTGTTGTCCGTTTCCCCGCAGTCGCGCGCCAACCTTGCCGAGAGAACCGGACTCAACCGCAGCACTGTCTCGTCGCTGGTCAGTGATCTCATCGACCAGGCCCTGGTCCGCGAAGTGGGTTTGGCGGGAGCCAGCGAACGCGGGCGGCCCGGCATGATGCTGGAACTCAATCCCACCGGCGGGTGTATTGTGGGTGTTGAGATCAATGTTGGCTATGCCACCGTGCTCGTCACCGACTTTACCGCCCGTACTCTGTGGCGACAGCATATCGAAGTCGATGAGGACATTCCCCAGGACGAATTCCTGGCGTTGGTGGAAGACCTGATCGCCGCCGGGTTGCAAGCCGGGACCGCTAACGGTCTCAAGCCGCTCGGCATCGGGTTGGGACTCCCAGGCCTGATCGATACCGAAAACAAGCGCCTGGTGTTTGCGCCTAACCTGGGCTGGCGCGATGTCAGTTTCTGCGACCGCTGGGAACAGCGCTTTAGAGTACCGCTCTATGTCGAAAACGATGGCAATGCCTCTGCGCTCGGCGAGTACTATTTTGGAGTTGCCAAGGGGCACGAGGATTTTTTGTTCATTGCCACCGGTACCGGCCTGAGCGCGGGGATGATGCTCAACAACCATCTCTACCGGGGGGCCGGGGGCTACGCGGGCGAAATTGGCCACATCATCGTCGAATCTGGCGGCGACCTGTGCAACTGTGGACGGCGCGGCTGCTGGGAGACACTGGTGAGTCCACCGGCCATCATGCGCGGGATTTTGCACGCGCTGAACAGCGGCGCGCCCTCGATTATCCCCGACCTGGTTGGCGATAACCTAGACCGCCTGAATATGCGGGTGGTGGTCGAGGCGGCGGACCAGGGCGATCAACTGGCGCTCGATACGTTGTTGGATACCGCGCTGAACCTGGGCGTGGGCATCGCCAACCTGGTCAACATCTTTAACCCAGCGATGATCGTGCTGGGCGGCACCTTGATTTCTGCCGGGGACTATCTGTTACCCACGATCAGTAATATTATTACAGCGGAGGCCTTGAGCGCTCCCGCAGGCATGGTCGCGTTGGCCCTGTCGTCACAAGGCACCGATTCGTGTGTGAAAGGCGCGGTAGCGCTGGTGATCGACGGGATTGTGCGCGAACCCGTGTTTACGTAGGGCGGCACATCGAGCAGCAAAGCGCTATCATAGGGGCACCAATAAACGTTCGTTTTAAACAGAAGGACCAGCATGATGGCAACGATTCTTTTGGTCGAAGACAATCAAAATACTGCCGATTTTATTATTCGGATATTGGAAGCCGCCCATCACACGGTGCATCATGCCACGCGCGGGTTAGAAGCGGCGCGGTGGGCCAGGGCTGCGCGCATGGACCTGGTGCTGATGGACATCGACCTGCCCGACATCAATGGTCGCAGCGTGGTGCTGAGCTTGCGTCGCAACAATCCGCCCGATGCACTGCCGATTATCGCGGTGACGGTGCAGGCCGACGAAGAGTCGATCCGGCTGGCGGAGGGCTTCGGCTGCAATGCGTTTCTGGCCAAGCCATTTTTGCCGGAAGAACTGCTCAAGCTGGTTGATCATTTCCTGAAGAATCCCGCTGGGGAAAATGCGCCCGGCCCGGTATCCGGCCAGACGGAAGCGTGACCCAGGCGAGCACCTGGCTTGGCGGCTAACCCGGCGGCTGGCCCGCATCCAATCCGACTACTCTGCACAAATTGGCTTACTCCACAACCGACCAGGTGGGGAGTGGTTGTAGTCGGCTGGCGCGGCAAAATATCACGGTTACTATATTAGTATCTAGATCGCATCAACAGGAGTTCTACATGAGCAACTACGACCCGAAACCCGAACACAAATTCACCTTTGGCCTGTGGACCGTCGGCAATCCGGGCCGGGACCCGTTTGGTCTGCCGGTGCGCGCGCC
>JAADYV010000066.1 GCA_010092855.1 Chloroflexota bacterium
AGCGTGGGCATCTTCGGTGGCAAGCTGGACTATGGCACGCTCAAGCCGTTCCAGTGGCTGTTCGTGCGCCTCATCATCCGGGGCAAGGCGGGCGACTATCGCAACTTCGACGCGATCAAAACCTGGGCGACCAGCATCCAGCCGCAGTTGCTGCGGGAGGGCTAACCAGGCTGGCTGTGGCTGCAAAAAACTCGCAAAAACCGGCCCGGTCCGCCACCCGTTCGGCGCGTGTGGGGCAACATAAAGGATAGAACGCACGCAGCGCAACGGCGCAGCTAAATGCAGCAGTTGGAGGTTAAGATCATGGTCCGCAAGCTATCTCGCAAACACAAACTTTTGCTGATCGGCGCGGCAGTGGTGGTGAGTGTTCTGGCAGCCAGCGCCCTGCTGATCGGAGGCGAATCCGGGCTGTTGGGTGGCGCGGCAGCGGACCACGAGCCGCCCGACGAGGCGACCCATATCGTGATCTTCAACGAGGTCGGTATGTACGCGGCATGGCCCGCGCACGACGACCTGCCGCCGGGCTGGAAAAGCGAAGGGTTCGAAGGCACGTTGGCCGAGTGCGAAGACTACATTGCCGGAATGCCGGGCGATCTTATCTCCCAGGCTCCGGAAGAAATCACGACGGCCTATTCGGCCACGCGCTGAGATTGCGCTCCACCCGGCTTGTTGCTATAAATGCAGTATGTCATATATACAAAACGGCCTGCGCGGAACCCCCGTGCAGGCTTTGTATTGGTGATGAATCCGCGCCCAGCCACAAAGGCCGGATGACATCGGCCAACAAACACGAAAGCGAGAACGCATGGCCCTGACATTCAGCGAATACCAGCAGCGCACCGCCGACACCGCGAAGTATCCCGACGTGGGCCGCAACCCGGTCTATCCCACGCTGGGGCTGGCGGGCGAAGCGGGTGAAGTGTGTGAAAAAGTGAAGAAGGTGCTGCGCGACCAGGATGGTCAATTCGACCCGGACGCGGTGGCCGCCATCAAGAAAGAGCTGGGCGACGTGTTGTGGTACGTGGCGCGGCTGGCCGCCGAACTGGACCTGCCGCTGGACGAGATCGCGGCGGACAACCTGGCCAAGCTTGCTTCGCGGCAGGCGCGCGGCAAACTGCACGGCAGCGGCGACGAGCGCTGAACAGGCCGGGAAGACAAAAAAAACCAGCACGGCGTCTGCTGGTTTTTGCGACAAATCAAACCTCAGGCGCTGCAAACAGCATTCCTACGTGGCCAGTTGCTCCCGCACGTAGGCGAGCGCATCTTCGACTGTGCCAAACAACGGTACGTCGAGCTGGCCGTACTGATCTTGGCCCACGCTGTCAACGGCCATCTGGGCGAAGCCATCCACCGACACCAGCACAAACCGGATGCGCGGATCGCCCGCAGACCCCGGCATCCCGCTCTTGGCCTCGGCAGCCAGGGCCACGGCCATATCGCTGAACTCCATATCATCAAACAGCAGCTCGGTGATGCGATAGATGGGCGCTTCCAGCCCTTCGAGCGCGCTGCCCAACGCGGCCCAGAACGCGGGATAGTCGTTGTGCAGATCGAAGTTGGTGGTCATCGAGCACACGACAATCGGTTCGTCTGGCAGCTTTTCAACAGAAAACGGCGTAGACGACATCTACATTTCCTCCCAAAGTGTAGGCTCAGGCGCATTCATAGTGAGCGATCTGATTAAACACTTATTCTCATGTGTCGTCAACCGCACCCAACGCCCCCCATGCGCACAACAAAAAAACCGGAGCGCGCGCCCCGGTTCGTTGAACACAGGAAAGACTGTGAGAGTAATCAGACCTGGCGGACGTAGTCCAGCGCCTCGTCCAGCGTATTGAACGCATTGATGATCACGTTGCCAAAAGCATCGGCTCGAAACCCTTGCGCGGTGAAATGCACAAGCTCTGCTGGGGAGACAAAGATCACTTCCTTGACGTTTGGGTGGTGAAAATTACCACCGCCACTGGCCGCAGCCCGGCTGGACGCCATGAGGATATCGCCGATATCGAAGGTGGCTTCGGTGAAGTCGGTAATGTAGAACACCGGCTCGGTTTGGCGGTCCAACAACTTGCGGATATCCGCAGCCAGCGCCGCATATTCAGCCTGGGGATCAAGGTCGGCGTGCAGGTATGCCACAATGACAGGATCGTTGGGCAGTTTCTCGACGGTGTGGGACAATTCACTCACCTCTCCATCTCAGGGTACGTTGTCGCGGACAGAGTATACTACCAACGTCAAAGAATGTAAATAGTGTTAATTCGAACGCGCGTTTAGCAATGCTTGCTCAACGGTGTCAAACACGCTGATCGACACATTGCCAAACATCGCATCGCGCAGTTCCTCAGCCGCCATCGGCACCATTTTGTCTGGTGTAATGACCAGCACTGCACGCACCGGCGCGTGCTGGTTGCGGTCCCCTTTGTCAGGCGTGAATTCGTTGTATTTCATGAATGTGTTGATCTTTGGCTATCAGGCAACGCCAGCATTTGTACTCAGGAGATAGCCATTCTCAGGCGAAAACGTCAACACGACCTGGCTTCCACGCAAAAAACCGGAGCAGCTTGCCCCGATGTGAGTGGTACGCTGGGCGGGGCGCGTTCTAGCGGGATTGGGCGATTTGCTGGCGCGCGTAGGCCAGGGCTTCTTCCAGTGTGTCGATGATTTGGAGCGCCACGTTGCCAAATACGTCGCTGCGCAGTCCCTCGGCGGCAGCCTTGTGCAAGTCGCTGGAGGGTATCATGATCACTTCGCGCACCAGGGGGTGATGATAGACCGATTTTGCGCTCCGGCTGGTCACGGTTGCGCCGAAGATCAGGTCTTCCAGGGTGAGCGTGGCGGCAGAAAAGTCGTTGATGAAAAACACCGGCGCAGTAATGCCGTCGGGATTGGCTTCAAAGTAGTTGTAGGCTTTGGGATTGCCGGGTGACAGGTCGCGTTGGGTGTCGAACTCGGCAGTCATGGTTACGATCACGATGGGTTCGTTGGGCAGTTTTTCCAGGTAGTATGTCTGCGTCATTGTTGGGCGCACCTCCGCCTATACTGGCAATACAGCACTATTATCTATGGTATTGAGGTTAAGCATCAACCCATCAAAGGTTAAATGTATCTAAAGGAATCGTGATTATAAATGAGGATAATAACAGTGCTTAGCGCGCGCGGGCAAACTGCGACCGGGCATAGGCCAATGCTTCCGAGAGGTTTGAAAATAGGCGGATGGGAATCGTGCCATAGCTGTCGCTGGTCAGGCTTTGGGCGGTCAGGCACAGCACCTCGTCACGGGTGACGATCAGCACTTCGCGGATCATGGGGTGGCGAAACAAGGCGTTCTGGCCCCAGGCAGCGTTGGCGGCCAGCGTGATCATGTCCTGGAAACTCAACTGCGCCGCGCGCATGTCGGCAATGTGGATCACGGGGTCGGACTGCGCATCCAACACGTCTCGCAATGCCTGGTTGGAAAGCGCCAGCACACGCAAGTGCGCATCGCGTGTCGCGGTGTAGAGCGTGATCGGTCCATCGGGCAGCTTCTGGATTCCGTATGTGTTTGGTGATGCCATCGTCGTCGGTCCCCTCAAGCGAATGAGAGATGTGATTCTATTCAATGATCAGTTGCAAGCGTTGTCAAATCATTAATTCAAAATTCCCCCTTAAGATAACGTTTCCCTGCCCCGCGCATATGCTACGTAACGTTCATTTCGGTGAGGGTTATACTTGTTAGCCCATGCAACGCTGCGGTAGGATCGGCGCAATTTCACTTCAAGACAGACAACACCGTGGATGGCGGACCATATGAACGACAACCCGAACAAAGACCTGCACCAGCTCAAACTCGACTGGGAAGCAACGGCGCTCAAGAAGGTGCTGGATCGCTTCCCGGAACGCAAAGACACATTCACCACCTCATCCAACCAGCCCCTGGACCGCGTGTATTTGCCGCAGAACGGCGCGGACGCGGCCCATTACATGGAGCAGCTTGGTTTCCCCGGCCAATACCCGTATACGCGCGGCGTACAGCCGACGATGTATCGCGGGCGCTTCTGGACGATGCGCCAGTATGCGGGCTATGCCACCGCCGAAGAAACCAACGCCCGCTACCGCTTCCTGCTGGAGCGCGGGCAGACCGGCCTCAGCGTGGCCTTCGACCTGCCGACGCAAATCGGCTACGACTCCGATGACCCGATGGCGCTGGGCGAGGTGGGCAAGGTCGGCGTGAGTATTCCCTCGCTGCGCGATATGGCGCGGCTGTTCGCGGGCATCCCGCTGGACCAGGTCAGCACC
The DNA here is from genome assembly GCA_010092855.1 of Chloroflexota bacterium. Classification (GTDB taxonomy): domain Bacteria; phylum Chloroflexota; class Anaerolineae; order Aggregatilineales; family Aggregatilineaceae; genus TC-15. The sequence goes on from JAADYV010000066.1 coordinate 4,276, forward strand.
AGCATGACGATCAACGCCCCGGCCACGATTCTGCTGGCGATGTATATCGCGGTCGGCAAGCAGCAGGGCATCGAACCAGCCAGGCTGCGCGGCACGGTGCAGAACGATATCCTGAAGGAGTACATTGCGCGTGGCACCTACATCTTCCCCCCGCGCCCGTCGATGCGCCTGATCACCGACCTGTTCGCCTACTGCGCGCGCGAGGTGCCCAAGTGGAACACGATCAGCATCAGCGGCTACCACATCCGCGAGGCGGGCAGCACCGCTGTGCAGGAAGTGGCCTTCACGCTGGCCAACGGCATCGCGTATGTGCAGGCCGCGCTGGACGCCGGGCTGGACGTGGACGACTTCGCCCCGCGCCTGAGCTTTTTCTTCAATGCGCACAACCATTTTCTGGAAGAAGTGGCCAAGTTCCGGGCGGCGCGGCGGCTGTGGGCGCGCATCATGCGCGAGCGCTTCGGGGCCAGCAACCCCAAGAGCATGGCGCTCAAGTTCCACACGCAGACCGGCGGCAGCACGCTCACCGCGCAGCAGCCCGCCAACAACGTGGTGCGCGTGACGTTACAGGCGCTGTCGGCGGTGCTGGGCGGCACGCAGAGCCTGCACACCAACAGCATGGACGAAGCGCTGGCGCTGCCGACCGAACACGCCGTCGAAGTCGCGCTGCGCACCCAGCAGATCATCGCCTACGAATCCGGCGTGGCCGATACGATTGATCCGCTGGCGGGCAGCTACCTGATCGAGCACCTGACCGACTCCATCGAGGCGGGCGCGTGCGAATACATCGAGCGCATCGATGCGCTGGGCGGGGCGCTGGCCGCGATTGAGGCCGGTTTCGTCCAGGGCGAGATCAACGACGCGGCGTATGCCTACCAGCGCGCAGTAGAAGCGGGCGAGTCAATCGTGGTAAGCGTCAACAAGTTCGCGGGCGACGAAAGCGCCGCCGATCACCTCGACATTTTGCAGGTGGACCCGGCCATCGAAACCGGACAGCGCGAGAAGCTGGCCGCGATCCGCGCCGAACGGGACCACACGCGCGTCACCGAGCTGCTGAATCACCTGGACACGGCGGCGCGCGGCGACGATAACCTGATGCCGCTGTTTATCGACTGCGTGGAGGCCGACATCACGCTGGGCGAAATCTGCGGCGTGCTGCGCCAGGTCTTCGGCGAATATCGTCCCCAGGTGACGGTGTAGGTGGACGATTTCCCCCAGATTGACATCACACCGGCGGGTGCATCGATCATCCGCCGGTTTGTTTTCCCCCGCTGCCCACACGCGGTACACTGGTACCTCACGTTCAGACGTTGCCACAGGAGAGCACACCATGCCACGCCGCCCCGACGAACAGGATGTGTGGGACAAACTCGTCGTTTCGCTCGAACTGGCCGATCTCAGCGATTCGGAAACGCGCGCCCGTCTGGATTCCGCGGCGGCCAAAGCCAACAACCGGGGCTTGCAAGCGGCTGCCGCGTGGCAGTATGCTCCCGCGCTCAAGATGCTGACCGCCGCCATCGACGTGTGGGAGCGGCTGGCGCATACGCCCGGCGTGATCACGGCCCGCAATGCGCGCGGCGGAGTCTATCGCCGGGTGGGAGC
>JAADYV010000411.1 GCA_010092855.1 Chloroflexota bacterium
ATTTCCCACAAAACCGGTTCCGCATTATCATAAGGTCAGGTCGTGGTGGCACATTCTGCCGGTAAGTGGGGCAGTTGGTGCGACCCGGCGGCACACCAAGCAGAGAGAGGGAGGTGGCCTATGCTGACGCCGGACCAGATTCGTGCAGTGATCCCGATGGCGTTGGACCACATCGAACTCCCTGGCCTGGTGCCCGAACATGGCCAGGTGCGGGAAAACTACACACTCTATGACGGACGCCGCGTGTTGATCACGACGGACCGCTTCACGGCCTTTAACCAACCGGTGGGGGCGGTGCCATACAAAGGCCAGGTCCTCAACCAGTTGACCGAATGGTGGTTCGAGCATACGGCGGACATTCTGCCCAACCACATCATCGACGTGCCCGATCCTAACGTCACCGTTGCACTGAATGCCAACCCGCTGCCGTTTGCCGTTGTGGTGCGCGGCTTTATCAGCGGCGTGACGCCCACCAGCCTGTGGGGGCAGTATGCGGCGGGTGAACGCACCATCTACGGCATCCACTTCCCGGATGGGCTGCTCAAAAACCAGGAACTGCCGCATCCCATTGTCACGGCCAAACTAAAAGACCACGACCACGAACACCCGCTGACCGACGCCGAGGTCATCCGCATGGGCGTGTCGTCGCCGCTGTGGGAACGCATCCAGGAGACGGCGCTGCGTCTGTTCCTGCGCGGCCAGCAGTTGTGCATCCTGGCCGACTTGATCCTGGTGGACAGCAAATATGAATTTGGCCTCGACCTCAACGGTGACCTGGTGCTGATCGACGAGCTGCACACGCCCGACAGCAGTCGTTTCTGGCGCTCGGATACCTACGACGAATATTTCGAGCTGGGCGAGGAGCCGGAAAACTACGACAAGGAATTTGTGCGCCTCTGGTACCAGGCACAGGGCTACGACGTGGTCAACCACAACCTGCCGCCGATGTCCGAGGACATCATCATCAGCGTCAGCGAGCGCTACCAGCACATCTACGAGCTGCTGACCGGCAAGCCCTTCCAACCGGCCAGCTACCCGGCCCAAAAACGCATCATGGTCGCGCTGCAATACGCGCAGTTGCTGGGCAATTGAGGGCCGCGCTACCAGTGGCAGGCGCGGGAACACACGCGGATAGTTAGATTTCTCGATTAGTTTCTAAATCGCCGCATCATAAATGATTCGGGCCAAAAAAAGCACTCCAAGCTGTAACACCAGGAGTGCTTTTTAGTCGGGACTATGATTTTTCTACTTGTACGCAATTACCCGGAAGGCCACGAAGTTGTTGGTGTTGTTACCGGTGAGGTATTCCACGCGGACTTCCCAGTCATTGGCCATTGCGTCGATCAGGACATCCAGCATCCCCTGATGTGCCAACGCATTCTGGTCATTGGGCCGCAGGGTGAAACCGAAGGCGTGATCCGAGTTGGTCAGTTTGAACACGACTTCTACGTCGATGAAATCACTCGACGGACCGTATCCGGTTCCTACGTCATGGACGCGAATCCACTCCAATTGGCCGATTTCAGCCCCACCTTGTTGGTTGGGGCGGTTGGCGGGCGAGTCCGGCGCTGTCGATGCCTCCGACGCTGGATGGGCAGCCCACAAGACTACCCCGCTCAACGCCAGCACAACCATCGAAGCCAAGCCGATGAACAAGAATTTGGTTTTCATTTTCCTTTGCTCCCTCGTAGCTAAAAACGTTTGGTCGATATGTACGAGTAAGCTTTGGCCAACTCGACCCAACGAGATGGTGGTGTGGCAACGAGTGATGAAGCGGCGTTGACGGTATGTAATGCTTGGTGGTTGCTATGGGCCGGGCGGTGAGTAACTCGTACCGCCCTGGAATGACAAGGCACGGCGAACCACGACACAAAATGTCAATAGGGGGTGAAATGAAAGGGGGGTGAAATCGTTATTAGTATATCATGTTGGTTAGAGAAGTACAAGCATTTTTGGGTTGATGTTCCCTTGTATCTGCATTGATTGCCGGGTATTCGGGCGCGTTTTTGTTACAATAAAGGCGTTCTACCGCATGAACGCCTGAAGACATTTCTCCTTTTGAAAGCGAGTTCACACATGGAAAAATACGGTTACAAATTCTCGTTTGGTCCCTGGAACATCAGCGAGGGCGCGGACCCCTTCGGACCGACGGTGCGCCCACCGGTGCCGTTTGAGCAGAAGCTGGCCGCCTACCAGCGCCTGGGCTTCGACGCCGTGCAGTTCCACGATGACGACGCCGTCCCCAACCTGGACGACAAGTCCCCGGCACAGATCGAGTCCGAAGCGCGCGCGCTCAAGTCCCGGCTGGACGATGCCGGGCTGGTGGCCGAGTTCGTCGCGCCACGCCTGTGGGAAGACCCGATCACGGTTGACGGGGCGTACACGTCCAACGACCCGCAGGCGCGCCAGTACGCGCTCGACCGCACGCACAAAACGCTCGACATCGCGCAGGCGCTGGGCACGGACCTGATGGTGCTGTGGTTTGCGCGCGAAGGCACCTATCTGCGCGAGGCGAAGGATGCCGTGCGCGCGGTGGACCTGCTGGTCGAGGCGCTGGACGATATGCTGGCCTATGCACCGGGGATGCGCATCGCGGTCGAACCCAAGCCCAACGAACCGATGGACCAGTCCTACATTCCCACCATCGGGCACGCGGTCGCGCTGGGCCTCAAGACGCGCGTCCCGGAACGGATGGGTGTGCTGGTCGAAACCGCGCACGCGATCCTGGCGGGACTTGATCCGGCGGACGAGATGGCGTTTGGGCTGGCGTATGACAAACTGTGGAGCGTGCACCTGAATGACCAGAACGGCCTGAAGTTCGACCAGGACCGCGCGTTTGGCATGGTCAACCTGCGCCGCGCGTTCGACCAGGTGCTGGTGCTGGACGATTACCGGTTCTACGAGCGGGGCATCGTGGGGTTGGACGTGAAGGCGCTGCGCACCCAGGCTCCCGACGTGGCCGAGAAACACCTGGTCAACAGCCTGGACGTGTTCCTGTGGCTGGTCGAGCGCGTCCGCAGCCTGGATCGGGATGCGATGCAGGCTTGCATCGACGCCCGCGACTACGAGGAACTGGATCGCCTGATCATGCAGCACCTGCTGGCGTTGTAGGGCCAGCGTTTTAGCGTAACTGATACGGGGGGCATCTGGCTGGTACCGGTGCCCCCCCTGTTTATGGCCGCTTCGTTTCCGGTTTCTTGCTGGATGGGGCCGTTGTGCCCCATGCGCCGCAGGCTCAAAGCCGTGCGGCTAGTGATGAAAAAAAGTCTGCTAAAGCGACTCTTATCTCCCGCCGAGGGGCGATCTTATGTTCTGGCGACTATACTGCTACCGAACCAAGAAGTATGAGTCACTTTCAGTAGACTTCTTATCCGCATAGCTGCGCGGCTTTGAGCCCGCAGCGCATGGG
>JAADYV010000067.1 GCA_010092855.1 Chloroflexota bacterium
CCATACTTGTCCTGGCTGTCCAGGCGGCGGCGCGGCGCATCCGCGGCCCGGCCCAAGGCCTGCGAGACCTGGTCGATAAATGTGGTGTCGGTGTGCGCCGACTCAAAGCTGGTGAGTACCGTGGCAACAGCAGGATCGGTCTGGCGTGAGACCTGGATCGGCTCGCGCGGCCCCCCAGCCAATGCTTCGGTATATGCACCTGCACCCTGCCGGGCATAGGTTAGCGCGCCCTCGTCGTCGTATGGTTCTTCTTCATCGCTGTAGAATCCCGGACTGGCCAGTACGCCCAGCACGGGCTCTCCCTCGATTAGCAGGCTGATCGCTACGCAGTAGTGGCGATTGTTCAAAAAGCCTTTGGTGCCGTCAATCGGGTCAACGATCCAGGTGCGGTTGGCCTGCTCCCGTTTGCCAAAATCCAGCCAGGCGCAGATCTGCTCCTCAAACACGTAACCACCGATAGCGTCGGTGACAAACCGCTGCACCAGCGCGCGCTGCTTATCGCTCAACAGCAGCATAAATTCCTCGGACCGTTCTTCGGACAGCACCGCGTCGTCGGGGAAGTTCTCGGCCAGGGCATTCCCGATCAATGCCTGGGAAGCGTAATCCGCCACCGTGACCGGTTCGCGTCCGTCTTTTTGCGCCGGGTTGACCATTTCGGCTTGAATGCTCTGGCATATCGAGGCCGCCATGCGCGCGATTGTTTTTGCCGTTTCCAATTCGTGCGAAAGATTCACGAAACTAACTCCAATTCTAAAGGGCACGCCGCTATTGTAGCGCAGTTCGTGCGGGGATGTGCAATCCACTATAATGCTGGGTACCGTTTTTTGTTTTTGTAGTGTAGAGCCCGTATAGCAGCACAAGTGGTTTGAGGAGAAACTGACAATGAAGCGACTGGCAACCTGGATCGGATTCGTTGTGTTGGTTGCGTTGTTTAGCAGCCTGCCGGTGGGGGCCCAGGGCGGTGGCCCGTATGTGCCGATTACGTCTGAAAACGCGGCCCTAGTGGCGGAAGTGGCGCGTCTGACGGGGCACACCGGCAATATATCGAGTCTGGCGTTCAGTGCGGACAGCACGATGCTGGCGGTTGGCGAGGATGATGGCTGGCTGCATATCTGGGATACGCGCACCAACGAGGTAGTGCACGCCATTTATGCCTGTTATGACACGGTTTCGACCATTGCTTTCAAACCCAACAACGTCATCGTCGCCGCTGGCTGCCAGGATTCGAATGTGCGCCTGTTCAGCCTGGCAGACGGGATGCTGGTGGCGCGGCACAGTATGCACGATGCCAATGTGCTGAGCCTGGCGTTTTCGCCGGACGGCAATACACTGGCCTCCAGCAGTGTCTTTGGCGATATCCTGTTGTGGGAGCCGGAGCGCGGGTATACGCCGGACGATTTCGTGACCTGGCAGAGTTCGGGGGGCTACGTGCGCACGCTGGCGTTTAGTCCCAACGGTGGGGTGCTGGCGGCTGGCACGCAAGATGGCCTGGTCCAAATGTTCAACTCCGACACTGGCGAGACGATTCACCTGTTGCAAGGGCATTCAACCTATGTGGGGCGCGTGGCCTTCAGCGCGAATGGGTGGACGCTGATTTCCAGCGGGCGCGACGGCATTATCTACTGGGATGTGGCCAGCGGCCAGATGCAGCGTGGCTTGACCAGTGGTTATGGTGAACTGACCGGGATGGGCTGGAACGGCGGCCAGGTGCTGGTCACGACGACCAACAGCAGTGTCTTGGAGATGTGGGACACCGGCACCGGCAGCGTGTTAAACGTTTTTTCCGGTGATGCTTTGCAGTCTTTTGAGGTGGCTCTCAGCCCGGATGGGACCATGATTGCGTCGGATGGTGCGGCGGATAACGCTGTGCTGCTGCTGGCCGTTGGCAGTGGCAGCCTGGTCGCGCCCGACGGTGGCGACACAGGTTCCAGTGATGAAGACCTGATTCTAGACCTGGTCTACGAAAACCTGTACGCGATGGAAGCCGAAGATATTGACCGCTACATGGCCACACTGGACCCAACGTCACCCGGTTACGAAAGCACCCGGCAGATGCTCGCGCCGTTGTTCACCAGCTACGACCTGGCCTACGAGCTGCTGGAAGTCGAGGTGGTGGAGATCGATGGCGACTGGGCGACGGTGCGCGTCGTCCAGACCACGCGTAAACTCTCCGGCCCGGCTTTCCAGAACAATGAACTGGACATTCTCCATACGGCACACCGCTACCAGGGCGAGTGGCGCCTCTATGGCTCAGAAATCGAGGACATGCGATATCTGGATTAGGCCGTGTTGACGTTTGTACTCAGAAGATCGCTGTTCTCAGGCGAAAATGTCAACATTCCCAGGCAGTCTTGTGGTGGAACCAAATGCGGGGCAGGTTTTTCGGGCCTGCTCCGCTTGCGTTATAATAAACACAAATGACGCGCTTTGTTTGATATAGGAGATTGTTATGATCAGGCGTTTGACTACAATCGTCCTGCTGGTGAGTCTGGTGCTGGCGGGATCGTTCACAGCCTGGGCGCAAGGCGACGCCCGCTCTCCCATTACCGCTGCCAACGCTGATAGCCTGGCCCCAGTCCTGGCCGGAGATGCCAGCGGGGTCAACGCGCTGGTCTGGTCGCCGGACGGGACGGTATTGGCGGTGGCCGGCACACCCGAAATCTGGTTGTATGATGTGCAGGACCTGGAAGCCGCTCCGCAGCGCTTGCGCGGGCATGGTTCGGCAGTGCGCAGCCTGGCCTTCAACCCAGATGGGACGCTGCTGGCCTCGGCCAGTTGGGACGCCACCGTGCGCCTCTGGGACACGGCCACCGGGGGCGAACTGCTCGTATTGGAGCCGCCGGTGATCGAGCCTGTTGCACCAGAACAGCCCGCTGGTGAAGAGGCAGACGCGGGAGAGGCCGAAGCTGAGACGGCAGGGGATGAATCTGCCGGTGAGGAAGCCGAACCAGCGGACGACCAGGACGAGGGTGGTGAGGATGAAGCGGCCATTGAGCAAGCCGGGGCCGAACCGTGCGCCCAAGAAGGCCATACCGAGCCGGTGTGGGCGGTTGCCTTCAGCCCGGATGGGACCATGCTGGCGACTGGCGGCCTGGATCAAACCGCCAACGGTGGATGCCCGGCCCGGTTGTGGAACGTCTCTGGGAGCGGCGATGAGTTAACGGTGGAATTGAAGTACGCGCTCCAGGGCCACACACGTGGCGTGTACTATACAGCGTTCAGCGCGGATGGCGCGATGTTGATCACGGCCAGTTCCGACGGCACCGTGCGCCTGTGGGATACCGAAAGCGGCGCGGAATTGGCTACGCTGGACGGGCACGGCAGCAGCGTGTGGAGCATGGCGCTCAGTCCCGATGGGAGCACGTTGGCCACCGGCGGCTGGGACAACTCGGCGCGTCTGTGGAGCCTGGGCGACGACCTGGGCGCGAGTCTGGCGGTGTTTGGCCCCGGCGATCCGGACGCTGGAGTCGTGGGCCACACCGACTGGGTGGATGGGCTGGCCTTTGCGCCCGATGGCACGCTGCTGGCCACCGTGAGCGAGGATGGCACGGCGCGGCTGTGGGATATTGCGGAAGGGGATCAGCGCGACGCCCTGGTGCTTTACGAACCGGGTCTGGACACGCTGGACTATCAGATGGTAGCCGTGCAGGGGATCATGTTTGCGCCGCCGCCCGTCGAAACCGAGCCTGGTGAAGCCCTGACCGGCGAAGTCCCGGCCAGCGTGGAGCCAGATGAATTCCTGGCCGCACGGGATGTCGTGCTGGAAACCGTGGACGAGATTGACGGCATCGACCTGGGCTATGTGACCCATGCGCAGATTGATGGCACCGAACTGATCGTGTATGGCGTGGATACCGCCGCCAGCGCCTTCCGTTTGCCGTTTGATCAGGGCGCGGCCTGGACCGATGATCCGTCCGGCATTGTGCTGACTTCCGCCCTGGCAGAAACGCTCGGAAAGTCGCTGGGAGACACAGTGGACATCACGCCCGCCGAAGATGGTCAGGCGACACCCATTGAAATTATCGGGATTGTGCCCTCGCGGCTGGATGGCGCGTATATGGCGTGGGAGGAACTGGCCGCGATTGACACCGCGATTTCGAACGAGGGTGCGCCGCTGGTGAATACCATGTACATCCGGCTCGACGCGGACCATCAGACCCCGGAACGCGCCACCCCCCTGGCGGAGTACATCCGTTTCACGCTTCAGGACGAGGGCGTGCACGTCGCCTTGCGGTTCCAGTATCGCCGTGTTGACTTACAAAGCACCGCCTTCAGTTCGGATGGGTCGTTGTGGGTGGTGGGCGGTTCGGTCTATGAGCAGGCCGACGAGGGCACGCGCTTGCTCCCCTCCGAGACCGGTGCGCTCTGGCTGTGGGACATGGAGCAGGGGGCCGTCATCGGCAGCGTGGACGATTTCGCAGCGGGTGTCTCGCTGGTGGCTTTCAGCCCGGATGGGACGTTGCTGGCGACCTGGACCGACAACTTAAGCGGCATTGATGTCGAGGCCGGTGCCAGCAGCGCCGACAACACGCCCGGCACGCTGCAATTGTGGGCGGTTGCAGAATAAGCTACTTTTATGGGACAATACTGCGCCGGGAGTCACGTGATTCCCGGCGCTTTGTTTTGGCGGCAGTCTTCGCTGAGTCTGGGAGTCTCGTAGCGCAATGCGTATTTTGCCAAAAGCGAAAGAGAAAAAGAAACGCAGTATAAAACCACCATCCAGGCGGGTCCAATTCCTCTATCCCGAACACCGGCATTTTCTCAAATCAGGACAATACTCGAGACAACTCGCGCGTTCAACTGAAATCCTGGACAACCTGGCCCGGCAGCAAGATATTTGCCTGTTGCCGGAAACACGAGCCAGCCGGTGGGTGCGCGCCATTACGCGCGGTCTTATTTATCTGGTCGCGCTAAGTTTTCTACTGATGAGCATTGGGCTGGTTGTCTGGCTGGTTTTAGCCATCAAAAACGAGCGTACAAATGGGGATACTCTAACGCTGGCAGTCGTCAGCCTGGGTATGATAGCCTTTTTCTCGTACAACTTCCGGCATAGCTTTTTCTATGTCGATTGGCTGATTAGCTATCCTTCGAAAGTGGTAAATTTATACCATGAGTTTGAGCGAAAAGGGGCGACATTTCGCGGCCAGGTGAGCGCAGTGACGGCTCTGGACGACTACCGCCATGTGATAACCTATACCTTTGCTTTGTATGACAATGTGGAAGAAGGGCGGTATATAACGGCTCGCCAACACGAACTCTCGGCAGGCCGGCAGATCAAGGTTGTGTTTTTGCCGGGCGTTGATGCTCGGCTTGTTCTGTGATTCTACAGGTGGCATACATGGAAACGGAATCCATGCCTTTGATAGATCGCGAAAACCAGCAGTATATTGACGGACAATGCCCTTTGCCAGCCGGACAGAATGAAATCCTGTTCAACATTGCCGTCGACACGGGCAAGTCGACCCTTGACAAGGTCTTGATCCAGGCGGGGAAAGACAATCCGAAAAATACCTGGGATCGCATACCAACGAACGTTATGTTACCGATGTTGGGGTGTGTTCTTGTATGTCTGTCCTTTGGGGCATGTGTCGGTTCGGGACTCATTATGGGTATATCTGAAGGTATGGTATTTTATGAGGATTTCCCCTTTTTGACGATGATGCTGATCATTTGCTTTGTTGCCGTTGGAACGGGATATTACTTCGGGCTGGCCTTATATGTAGCAAGACGAGAGTGGAATGCGATTATGTCCGAACTCAGGGCGTTGTTTGAACGTATGGCAACGGTCCGACAGTTCGCAGAAGGTCGCATCATCGAGATGGAAACACTGCATCCAGACGCCGGATACCAGGCCATTCTCTATTCCTTCCCATACGGTGCAGACGGTGTGAAGGTGACGGGTGAGTACATCACCTTCTCCAACCAGGATTGTGCAGTGGGTGATGAGGTGACTGTGCTGTATCTGGATCAGGACGTGCATGTGTTGCTATAAGACAAAAACGAGCAGCTTGTGCCGCTCGTTCTGACTACTCAGTTGCTCCCGGGTTGCGAAATCACGCCCCGCTCGTGCCTGGACCGTGAAGCGCCACACCGGGAATTCAGCGCGAACCTAGTCCACTGGTTTGCTCGACTGCACAGAGGGGATGTCGTCGTCGGCGCTGGCTTCCTCGCCCTCAATATCGACCTTCTGGGACCGGGTGCGCACCTCGGCTTCTTCCTCTTCCTTGCCGCCGAATAGTGACTTGAACGCGCGGCGAGTCTTGTCGGAAATATCCTGGCCAATGTCGCTCCAACTGGCGTCGCGGTCCGCGCCCACCAACGCGCTCACGAAGTTGCGCATACCGCTTTCCCACTTGGCGGTGATGTCGGCCCACTGCGGATCGCCCGACTCGGCCTTCACCTTGAACACACGCGCGATCCCGGTGCGGATGCGGCTTTCGATATTGCCGCTGATGTCGGCCCAGCCAGCGTCTTCTTCCGCGCCGACCCAGGCTCCAAACGCCTTGCGGGTGTTGGTGTCCATCTTGTCACCAATTGCGGCCCAGCCAGCGTCTTCTTCCGCGCCGACCCAACCGCCGACCATCCCGCGCAGCCGAACGTCGATGCGCTCGAACAAATCCCCACCTTCGGGGTCTTCAGCCCAATCCTCTACGGTTTCCTTGATTTCTTCGTCCAGACGGGCGCCCATGTCTTCCGGGTTGGGCTGGCCATTGTTGTTTTCGGTCATGTTTTTATCCCTCGCTTGACTGCCAATTACCTGTTCTTAATCAACATTACGCGCCAGGCGGCCAAACGTTGCTGCACGCGGGCGGCTCTAACGTTTCTTTTATTCTGGCAGGTCATTACTCTGGCAAAGCTGTAGCCGTTGGCGTGGGCGTCGGTGTTTCGGTCGGGATGGCGTCGGCTGCCAGGCTATCGGCGTCCAGGTTGCCCTGGGGAACGCCCGGCGCGACCAGCCACGCCATGATCAACGGCACCAGCGTATCGCTTTCGTAGTCCAACAGGTTGACGCCGTGCGCGTTGCTGGCGTACATCTGCACCGTGACCGGGTTGGTGGCGATCTCGACCATGCGCGGTACGCCAATCGACGGCCAGTA
>JAADYV010000412.1 GCA_010092855.1 Chloroflexota bacterium
GGCGCGTGCAGCTTTGACAACCCGCTTATCGGCACGGCTGGCTAGAAACCGAACAATTCGCGGGGGGGAATGTCACTCGTCCCCCTGTTTCAACGCCAAGCATTCCTGCGCTCCCGCCCCTAGTACCACTCCTCCGGCGAGATCTCCATCAGGTTGTCCAGGTGCAGGAAGCGTTCCAGCACGTTGTTGCGCCACATCGTCCGCAGCGTAAACGCCCACAGCACCGCCGTCCCCGCCGCAATCAGGTAATCCGACCATTCCAGCGGCAGCATCTCGAACCAGCGCCGCGCGCCCGGCACGACCATTACCAGCACAAACAACCCCAGCATCGCGCCCGCCAGCAGCGTCGGACGCCGATCCCCGCTGAGCCGGTCCCCGCCGACAAAAGCCGGTGATGGTGGCTCGACAAACACCACCAGCAGCAGCCCGGCCAGGATCGAGAACGTGGACAGCACCGTCTGCGAGTAGAGCGTGGCCACCTCGTAGATAAACTCGTCCTCGGTGTAGATTTCGTAGTCGATGCCCGCGTAGGTGACGAAATCCTCCACCTCGGTCTGCATCACGTCTACATCGCGCCCCCGGTTGACCAGCGAATCGAAGGTGTAGGTATACAGCAGCAGCCCAAACAGGAACATCAGCATCCCCGACGGCACGGCAAAATGCACCACTGGCGCAAAGAATCCGCCCGTTCGCACGCCGGGCCGCGCCCAGATAGCCAGCATCAGCGTGGGAATGCCAATCGTCAGCAGCGACACCAGCAGCATGTGCTTGGGCACGTAGGGAAACCCGATTTGCACGACCGACACGCCCAGGATCAACAGGATGACGGCTACCGTGCGCGAGAGGTTCAGGCGCAGGATATCGCGCATTCCGTTGATGATGCGCTGCCCTTCCAGGAATGCGGGCGGCAGCGCCGCAAACGAGTCGTTGAGCAGCACCATGTCGGCCACGCCGCGCGCAGCACCACTCCCGCCTTGCATCGCAATGCCCAGGTTGGCCTTCTTCAGCGAGAGCACATCGTTCACGCCGTCGCCGATCATGGCCACGTACTCGCCGTTTTTCTTCAGCGCGTCGACCAGCTTCTCCTTCTGCTGGGGCGAAATACGACCAAAGATCGTTGCTTCAGTGGCCGCCTGCGCAAACTGGGCCGCGTCCATCTGCTCCAATTCCGGGCCGGACACGACCTGCAAATCACCCGGCAGCCCGGCCTGTTTCGCCAGCGCCGCAACGGTGTGCGGGTTGTCGCCGGAAATGATCTTGAGCGTCACGCCCGCTTTTTTGAACCCGGCCAGCGTTTCTTTCGCTTCCGGGCGCAGCACGTCGCTGAAGGCCAGCAAGCCCAGCGGCGTCAGCTTGGGCAGCGCGGGATCGCCGCTCTCGTTGCGCAGCGGCAGCGCTTCCGGGTGATAGGCGAACAGCAGCACGCGCAGCCCCTCGTCCGACCAGGCGCGCACTTGCTCGTCATGCGCAAACGACTCCGCCAGGTGTGGCGTCAGCATTTCCAGCGCGCCCAGCACATACGTCCCCTTGATTTCCGGTGCGTTGAACGCAATCGCGCTCCACTTGCGCGCCGACGAAAACGGCACCTCGTCCACCTTGGCGCGCGCCGTCCCGCCCAGCCCCTCGACGATGGCGTCACTGGTGCGGTTGCGCGCGTCGGAGCTGCTGGCAAAATCGCCCAGGCGCTGTTTCAAGTCCGCTTCGTCGATACCAATCGGGTAGACGGCGTGGTACTGGATGGCATTGGCCGTCAGCGTGCCGGTCTTGTCCATGCACAGCACCGTGACGTTGCTCAACGACTCGACCGAGTTCGAGCGTTGGATCAACGCGCCACGCTGCGCAATGCGAACCGCGCCCATCGCATAGGCCACAATCACCATGAAGAACAAACCGTTGGGCACCAGCCCCGCGATCACGGCGGCGAACTGCACGCTGCGCATAAACGGCAGGTCCGAGAGCAGCGAGGAGATGAACAGCAGCACGCCCAGGAACATCGCGTTGAGCATCAGGAAACGGATCACAAAATCGACGTTGCGCTGGAGCGGTGTGCGCGCCTCGACATACAGCCGCGCTTCGGAGGCCAGCCGGTTGGCGTAGCTACGTTCGCCACGCGCCGCGCCACGTACATCGCCGAGCCTGTCACGCAAAAACTGCCGGAGAGTACGCTGTCGCCCTTCTTCTTGACGATGTGGTCGGATTCGCCCGTCAGCAGCGATTCATCGACCTCGATCTGGCCCTGGCCCACCAGAATGCCGTCCACCACGATCTGGTCGCCGGGCTTGATCAGAATAATGTCGCCGCGCACCAGTTCATCGGGGTATACAGTCTGATCCAAACCCTCGCGCCGCACCGTGACCTGGGGCCGCGTCAGCAGCGTGATCTTGTCCAACTGGCGCTTGGCCTTGATCTCCTGGTAGATGCCGACCACCACGTTCATCAGGATCAGGGCAACGCTGGCGAACGCATCGCCAAAGCGCCCGATGGCCATCATCACCGCGCCGATAGTAAACAGCACCATATTGATCAGCGTGAAAATGTTGCGCCGGAAAATGTCGGCGTAGGGGCGGCTAGTCTGGAGTTTGGTGTCGTTGCCCTCGCCCCGTTCGCGGCGCGTGCGCACCTCCATATCATCCAGGCCAGGGATGAACCCCATCTCGTTAAGCCGCTGCACGGTAGCCACCATCGAACCGTGTCCGCTGGAGGGCATCAATGTCCCTTGATCAGTCGTCATGCGTTATTCCCCAAATCTATCCCCTAACCAGGCCGCGATAAAACAAACCGGATCAGTTCCAGCGCGTAGCGGCGCTGGGGCATGTACGTCAACAGGGTATCCTCAAACCGGACCGGGCGCACATCGCAATAATCGAACAGGTTGCCCAGCCTGGCGGTACGGTTGCTGGCCAGCACATCGAACCACTGGTTGGACATCGGCCAGCGAGGGAGCACCCGGTTGAGGTTGCGCGTGACCCCTTTTAACATATACGGTGGAATGCCCACAATGATGCGCCGCGCATTCGACACACGCATCACGGTGCGGATCATCTCGTTATAACTCACATATTCCGCGCCGCCAATCTCTATCGTGGCATCCACCAGGTCGATGCGTTCCAGGCTGTTGGCCAACGCCTGAACCAGATCGCCAACATACAGCGGGTGCAGCAGGTTCTCACCTTGGCCTGGCTGGAAGTAGAGCAGCGGGTTGGCGCGCAGCAACATCGCCACACCGTTCACGAAGCGGTCTTCCGGCCCAAACAACACCCCGCAGCGCATGACGGTGTACGCGATGCCGCTGTTGCGCACCAGGTCCTCGACCTGGCCCTTGACGCGCAGCAGGGAATACGCCGACGA
>JAADYV010000068.1 GCA_010092855.1 Chloroflexota bacterium
ACGGTCGCTAGGAAGTGTTGACTTTTTCGCCTGTAATCAGCCTTGCGCTGAGTGCAAATGTCAACACGGCCTAAACCCAGTGCGTTGTGGAGGTCATCCCTCCTTCCCCATTTCCATACAATCGGGCGGTATTGTTACTGCCCGATTGTTGATTCCGGCGCTGGTACACACCGGTGACCACCCTCCGCTGACCTCACATTCCCCCGTTGTGGGCAAAGTCACCATGCCAAAGCGGGCAACAGTCCGCTATAATCTATAGTTGTGCGATTTGCTTGAGGCATCAGCGCAGTCAGGGTGAGGATCACAATGCATCAAGTTGTCTATCCATTTACAGCAATTGTCGGTCAGGAGCGCATGAAACGCGCCCTGGTTTTGAACGCGGTCAATCCCAGCATTGGTGGTGTTTTGATTCGTGGCGAGCGCGGCACAGCCAAGTCAACCGCCGCGCGCGCGCTGGCTGCCCTGCTGCCCGAAATCGGCGTGGTCGAAGGCTGTGCTTTTAACTGCGATCCGCACCAACCGGAACGTTTGTGTGATGAGTGCCGCGAACGAGTAGCGGTGGGCGAAAAACTTCCCATCACCCAGCGGCGGACCCGCCTAGTGGACCTGCCCGTCAGCGCGACAGAAGACCGCGTGGTCGGTACGCTGGACATTGAAAAGGCGATCCAGAAGGGTGAACGACAGTTTGATCCGGGCGTGCTGGCTGCCGCCAACCGGGGCATTCTCTACGTCGATGAGGTCAACCTGCTGGATGATCATGTCGTGGATCTGCTGCTTGACTCGGCAGCGATGGGCGTCAATGTGGTCGAACGCGAAGGCATCAGCTTCCAGCATCCGGCCCGGTTTATCCTGGTCGGCACCATGAACCCCGAAGAAGGCGAGCTGCGGCCCCAACTGCTGGACCGGTTTGCGCTGTCGGTGGACGTGCGCGGGCTGCCCAACGCCGGGGATCGCATGGCGATTCTGGAACGACACATTGCGTTTGACGCGGATGCCAAAAGTTTCCGGCACGAATGGCTGCCGCGCGAACACGACCTTTCTGCACAAATCCAGGCTGGACGCCAGATAGTAGACGAGGTGCTCTACACCCGCCGGGACCTGTTCACCATCGCCAACCTCACCGCCAGCCTCAGCGTGGACGGTCACCGGGCGGACCTGGTGATTCTCAAGGCGGCGCGCGCCCATGCTGCGCTGCAAGGCCGCACACAGATCACCGAACGCGATATTCTGCTAGCGGCGGAACTGGCACTGCCACACCGCCTGAAGCGCGGGCCCTTCAGCGAAACTACGCTCTACGAAGGCGAACTCGAACAACGGCTGGAACAGATCGCTGAAGACTTTGACGAACACACCGAAGAGATCACCTCCGACACCACGGGCGACGCGGTGGAGAGTAAAAAAAAAGTGAGTCGCTGACGGAGCAAACGGAACAATCAGACGCTGATGTGAGCGACGATGTCGAGATCCAACCTGCGCCACAGGATGTTTTCGGCCAGTCGCAGGAAGCGAAATGGTGGGAAGGCGGTAAGGATGTCAAGTCCAGCGCAGAATTCTCGCCACGCCGCCTGGACACGCCGCTGGACCGCCTGACCCGCAAGGCACGCGGGCGCCGCAGCCGCACCCGTACCGATGGCAAGCACGGACGCTATATCCAGGCGCGTCCCGCCGGAGAAAAAACCAGCGACATCGCGTTTGATGCCACGCTGCGCGCCGCTGCCCCGTACCAGATCGAGCGTGATGACGAGCGCGAAGCCAACCAACTGGCCTATTCCATTCGCAAAGAAGACCTCCAACGCAAGGTGCGGGTGCGCAAAGCCGCCAATCTGATCCTGTTCGTGGTGGATGCCAGTTGGAGTATGGCTGTTGCCGAGCGCATGAACGCCACCAAAGGCGCGATCATGTCCCTGCTCACCGACGCCTACCAACGCCGGGACCGCGTGGGACTGGTCGTCTTCCAGAAAGACCGTGCGCAGTTGATCCTGCCGCCCACCAACTCGGTCACGCTGGCGAAAAAAGCCCTGGCCGACATTCCGGTTGGAGGCAAAACGCCGCTCTCCGCCGGGTTGTTCGTGGCGCTCGAAGTATTCCTGCGCGAACGGCTCAGCCACCCTGATATCCTGCCCCTCATGATCCTGCTGACCGACGGCGCGGGTAATGTGTCGATGTCCAGTTTGCCTCCGCTGGACGAGGCCAAAGAGATCGCGGGTCAGTTCGCGGAAAACGAAATCCGCAGCGTGACGATCAACATGGAGCATGTCGCCTTTGACCAAGGCCTGGCGCAACAGCTCGCGGATTGGCTGGATGGGCCATGCCTGACGCTGGCTGAACTGCATGCCGCCGCACTCTACGAGGCTGTCAAGCAGGAACTCGACCAATAGAGCCAACCGCACCAGTGGGGATGGTAACTTGCCGCCATCCCCACTATAATTTTGCCTCGCGTTGGATACCAACCACTGGCTGCTAGAGGCAAGATGACGTCCTCCCCCGAACGGTCAACAGAGTGGCATGGCGTGGTCCTGGTCATGATCGGGGCTGTGTGTTTCAGCACCGCGATCCTGTTCACCCGGCTGACAGAGGGCCTCGGCACGCAGACGATTGTGTTTTACCGGGCGTTGTTCGGCCTGTCATTTCTGAGCCTGTTCACGCTGCGCCAGCGTGAGCCGCTCCGATTCCGCATCTACCAGCACCTGATCCCGCGTCTCGTGCTGCTGGGCATCATCGTCAGCCTGACCGTCATGCTTTACACCTATGCCATCCAGCATACCACCGCCGCTAACGCGGTGCTGCTAGTCAATTCCGCGCCGGTCTATGTGGCCGTGCTTGCGCCGTTGGTGCTGCACGAAGCGGTCGCGCGTTACACCCGGCTGAGCCTGGTGTTGGCGCTGGGCGGCATGGCGTGTGTTTCCGATCCGGCTAACCTCGAACTGCGCTGGGACGCACTCGACGGGATTGCAGCAGCGGCACTGTCGGGCTTCACGTATGCGCTGGCCATGCTCACCAGCCGGGGATTGCGCGGCAAGATCACGGGCCTGACCCAGAACCTGTGGTGCCTGCTCATCACCGGGCTGGTTACGCTGCCCTGGGCTTTTGCCCCCGCGCCGGATACACTGATCGCCAATGTGCCGGTGTTGGTGCCGCTGGGCATACTCTCGCTGGGACTGTCGTACCTGTTCTACTTCATGGGCTTGCAGCGCACCCGTGCCCAGATCGTAAGCGTGGTGTCGCTGTTTGAGCCGGTGAGTGGCATTTTGATCGGCATCCTGTTTTTCGCCGAAATTCCCAATCCGTTGGGCTGGGTGGGGGCCGGGCTGCTGTTGATCAGTATGCTG
>JAADYV010000413.1 GCA_010092855.1 Chloroflexota bacterium
GGTCCAGCAGCGCGCTCCCAATCCGGCGGCGGCGGAAGGGCTCGCCCACCACCAGGTCATACACCCACCCGCGCGTGCCGGTTGCGTCAACGTGCATGTTGGCATATCCTAGCAACACATCGTCGGCCACCGCCACCAGAAAACACTCGCGTTTTTGCCACAACATCCGTTGGGTTTGGACATCGCGGGGATAGCTGACGACCATGCTGCGGGGTAAGTGAACGGTGCGAAACCGGACAAATACGTCTTCGTTCTCTTCGCGCATGTCCATTTGCCAGACATAATCGGTAGTATATGAATGATCGAGTTGACTGCAAAATGTTAGTTCGGCTTCGTCACGAAGCTGGCGAACAATGAATTGGCTACGCTTGCGTTTGGTGTTCATGACAGCATTCTACCCAATCGGCACGCGATACTGCAACGACACACTGTCACGACGACACGCGGTGGGATCGATTTGTGTCTGGCTTGTTTCTGGCAGGGGTGAATTTGTCTTGCATATAGTGTTCATGTAAAATGCTTCACAGTGAGAGATTGTTGGAGTGTATGGATGCCGCCATCTGGGGTGGCAGCCTAAACAGAAAGGCTAGACCTTATGGGACGCCTTGTGGCACAATTTAGAATTATGGCCAAGCCGGTGTTGGGTTCGATGGCACCGTCCTTGTCCCGGCTGGGATTTGTATTATTCGGATTGATCCTGGGATTGCTCTGGGCGTACCAGTTTGCTCCCATCCGCTTCTACGATGCCGAACCGGTGCACCTGGCCGATGGATATAAAGACCAGTGGATCAAAGCGGCGGCAGCGGACCTGGCATCTGGTCAGGAGGGCGCACAGGCCGAGGCCATCCGCAAACTGGAAGACGGCGGCATCGAACCGGAGATGATCGTCGAATTGCGGGATGAGGCTCAACAGGCAGGCAATGCGGGATTGGCCGGCCAACTGGATAACCTGCTGGCGCTTGCCGAAACGGAAGAAGTCAAGTCCAACGCGGCAGACCAGGCAGCAACGATCGAGCGCAAACCCTTCCGGTCGTTTATTTTCGGCCCGGTAGGGTGCATTTTGGGTACCGTCATTGTGGGTATAGTCCTGGCGCTGATCGGAACGTTTTACTGGGCGGTGCCGGTCGGCAAGTGGGCCAAGAAGCCGGCTGCGGTCCCGGCTGGCAGCGGTGGGATGCCGTTAAGCGGCGCGACCCATGCAGATCGGGTGGCCGCCAAACGCGCTGTTGCCGACCAGAAAACCGATTTTTCGGCAGTAGGCGAAACGCCACCTGTCAGCCAGCATATGTCCACCTACATCCAGGGTGACGATCTCTACGACGACTCCTTCAGCATCGAAACCGACGCTGGTGAATTCCTGGGGGAGTGTGGCGCGGCGATTTCCGAAACCATCGGCGTGGGCGATCCCAAGAAGGTTACGGCCATCGAAGTATGGCTGTTCGATAAGAATGATATTCGCACCGTGACCAAGGTTATGATGTCGGAACATGCCTTCAATGACCAGGCGCTGCGGACCAAGCTGGCTCCGAAGGGTGAGGCGGTCAGGGTCGAGCCAGGCGGAGTCACCACGCTCGAAACGCAGTCGCTGCGCTTGCAAGCCCGCCTGATTGATCTGGAATATGGCGAAGGCTCTCTGCCATCCAACAGTTTCTTCCAGCGCTTCTCGGTTGAGTTGGCGGCCTGGCCCAAAGACGATGGCGGCGCAGGCGGTGACCGGCCCAATCCGCCCGAAGCGGCAGCCTTTGGCGATACGGCGGAGTTGCTCAATCTGTAGCTGAACGTTCGACGATTGCTGAAACGAAAAGAAGAACCTGCGGCATGTTGCCCAGGTTCTTTTTGTGTATTCATCTGGCGACAATCAGACGTGTGTTCACAGCTACCAGGCGATTGTTTTGATTTTGACAATCCATTCACCGCCCGGCGTTTCGACAGCGACTTTTGCGCCCTTGCGCTGGCCGAGAAGCGCCGCACCCATGGGGCTTTCGTTCGAGATTTTCCCGTTGCGTGGATCCGCCTCAGCAGCACCCACGATCCGGTAGGTTTCCGGTTCATCTTCATCTTCGCCCTGGATGGTGACTTCGCAACCAACCACCACTTCTTTGGGAGCTCCCGCGTTGTCGCCAGTATCCTCGATGATTTTTGCCGAGGTCAGCAGGTTTTCCAGGTATAGAATACGCCCTTCCAGAAATCCCTGTTGTTCCTTGGCATCATGGTAATCGGCATTTTCTGATAGATCGCCCTGGCTGATGGCTTCCTTCAACTGGCGTGCCAGTGCCGGGCGGCGTTCGTTAACCAGGTGTTCCAACTCCTTGCGGAGTTCTTCTGCGCCTTCTGCTGTTAAGAATTGTTCGTCTGACATATATGATTTACCCTCTCAAGTCGTATTGAGCGATATACAATACCGGTGTATGCAGTCCTGCGTTGTGTTAAGGCCGTGTGAACGGGTCGAACAAGCGTTGCCATTCCTGCAATGCATAACGATCGGTCATGCCTGCAATGTGATCGGTTATGGCCCGGTGGAGACCACGCTGCTCTACCGCAGATAATACAGTGGGGGGCAGTTGTTCGGGTTCGTCGAGATACGTTTCGAATAGCTGGGTGATGAAGCGCTCAGCCTTCACCGCCATCCGCACCACGCGGTGATGTCGGTACAGATGTTGAAACAGGAAGTTCTTTAGCTCCCGGTTGTGCGCCTCGATTTCTGGTGTATGGCACATGACGTTGTGCGGAAGCTGTTGCAGCGCTTCGGCAGACGGCAGCTCATGCTGGTCCAGAATAGCGCCTGTAGCCGCGATCACGTCGTTGATTTCAATGCCGATCAAGCGACGGATGATTTGGTGTCGCACGCCTTCGGTGAAGCTGTTGTCATGCCAGCCGATGCTGTCGCGCAGCATGTGCCAGATTGCCAGGTCGTTTAGTTGTTCCGGGACGATTAGCCCGGCGCGCAGGCCGTCGTCCAGGTCATGGGCGTTGTAGGCCAGTTCGTCGGCGATGTTGGCGATCTGGGCTTCCAGGCTGCCGCGTTTGTCAGGATCAAAACCCTCCGCCCCAGCATCGCTCAGGTCATATTCCGTTTCGTGCTTGACGATGCCTTCACGCAGTTCGTAGGTCAGGTTGAGGCCGCGCCATTCTGGGTAGCGCTCTTCCAGCTTGGTCACAATACGCAGCGATTGTTTGTTGTGGTCAAAGCCGCCATGATCGGCCATCAGCTTGTCGAGGATTGATTCCCCACTATGCCCAAAAGGGGCGTGTCCCAGGTCATGGCCCAGGCAGATCGCTTCGACCAGCGCTTCATTGGCCCCCAGCGCACGAGCCAGACTGCGGCCAATCTGGGCGACTTCGAGCGTGTGCGTCAGCCGGGTGCGGTAGTAGTCGCCTTCGTAGTTGACAAAAACCTGCGTTTTATACTCCAGGCGGCGGAAAGCGGTCGTATGCAAGATTCGATCCCGGTCCCGCTGGAACGCGGTCCGGTAGGGGTCTTCTCCCTCAGGAAAATCGCGGCCCCGGCTGTCTGCGCTTTTCAAAGCGTAGGGGGCCAGGGTTTCCCGCTCGATTTGCTCGTGTAACTCGCGTGTGATGAGCATAACCAGGGTACCGGGCGTAGAAGCCTTCAGTAATACTTCAAGATACCGCAAAATCTACCAGGAGGCAATTCTGATTCGTCACCGGTGGCTGCAACACTTGAAACTCGGACTTGTATGTTTGGCGAGGCGTCCGGTATAATTCGCACTGTGATCAGAACACATGTACACTAAACTAACAGAAAACCAACTATAGGTTAATGGTATTCTGACCTCACGTACCTTTCACCACTACACACAACACCGGGCAACCATGCCCCACGCCCCCGTCCGCCTAGACCAAAGGCAGGATCATGGCTGAAATCCAGTTAACTGTCAGCGAAATCGAAAGCGCCAAGACCAAAGTTATCAAAGCCGTTCGCAAGCGAATGGAGCTCAAGAAACCGCAGCCGGAGCAATACCAGACTAACGTAGACCATTCCGCCAAAGTTATCACCCAGACGCTGCAATGGGCGCGTGCGTTTGTGCCGGTTGTAGCATTGCTGGCCGCCAGCGCCTCGGCCATCCGTACCGCGCAAACCGTCAGCGAAATCTACACCGAAAGCGGCAGTCACCGCATTGCCGTGTGGATCGCGGCGGTCGCGTTTATGATCAGCGCCGAGGGGGCATTGTTCATCCTGGCGCTCGCACGCGAAAACCAGCGCGTGCGCCACATCGCGGAAGGCAAACAGCGCCATGTCTTCAGCTTGTTGGGCGTGTGGCAGGCGCTTGGTGTGCGTGTCGGCTGGCGCAAGCCGCTCAACTATGACCAGATGCCCCAGCAAGACGGCTTAGGGCCCGTGCTGTTGATATCATTCCTGTTTGTGCTGGCTTCCAACAGCTACATCGGTTTACGCCCGTTGGTGGATGAGATCGGCGCGGCCAGCTTGCAGGACTTCGTCGGCAGCATCGTCACCGCCAACGCGGAGCTTCAGCTTAAATTCGTGGTGGACATGGCCGGAGTGCTGTTCCCGCCGTTGATGGCGCTCAGCGCCGGACACCTGACCGCGCGCTTTGCCGCCGAGATCGCCGAACGTTCGCAGGATAATCAGGTCCAGTACGAACGGGACCTGGACGAATGGCGCAGCATGTGGACTGATCCGCTGGCGACGCTCGAAGGCCGCGAGTTGCTGCGTTCGGCGCTCTACCAGAAGATGATTGCCAAAGGCGAGCGCCAGGGTATCAAGCCGAAGGATATCTCCAGGGACGAAGTGCCGATGCCCGTTAGCGGCAATGGTGCCAGTCCGCAGCGTGTCAGAAACTAGCGGTTAGCGCCACCGGACGGAATCAAAATGGGGCACCGTCACGTGCCCCGTTTGTGTTCCAGTATGCGCTTATTCCCAGCGCACGGCCACATCAAACCCGCGTGTGCGCGCAGCGTCCATAAACTGCGAGGCCGGGACCGCCTGCTCCATCGGCCACGCGCCCGGACCCACTACCTTGCGCGCGATGAACTCGGCCATGATTCCCGCGTGCCAGCCGGTCAAACGTTCCATCGCCGTGAAACCAGTGGTGGGATCGGTGTAGTCGATCAGGTCGATGATCACCGCGCGGTCCTGCCCGTCCGCATTTGTGCCCACGCCCTTCGCGCGCATCACGCACACATCCTCGACTTGCTCGACGCGAATTTTCGGCTCCAGCAGGGCGTGGAACACATCACGCGGCACGACCGGCTGCCCGTTGATGTCGATCGGCTCTAGCTCAAACAGGCCAAGAATCTGAAACGCCTTGAACTGGGCAAAATGCCCCGGCCAGCGGCAGGTTTTATTCTGGTAGACCTGGAGCTTGCCTTCAAACGTATACGGGGCGGTGCTGGTGCCGCCGGTAGTAGTGAAGGCTTCCAGTTCGCCCACGCCCTCGAATGTCAGGTGTTCCAGTTCCTCGAACGCACCGACCATCGTGATTTTGCCGTCGCGCAAAAACGCCACTTCGCCATAGTATTCGTTGGTCAGCCCGTTGATGTTAAAGGTCGAGACGTAGTTCCAGGGCGGGACCGGCTTCTGCGGCAGCCCGCCATCCCACAGGTAGACTTCGCGTGGGGTGAGTCCCTCAGTTTCCAGCAGTTCGACCGCATATGCCCCCAGCGTGTTGTTCATGCCGGGACCCATACCGCAGTCGGGCACAATCGTGATTCCAGCGACTCTGGCTTCGGCATCCCGTTCGATCTGCGCCAGCACGGTTGGCGTATGCCCGCCGTAGTCAACCATGCTGGCTTTTGCACGCAGCGCGGCTTCGGTCGCGTTGGGAATGAACCCGAACGGCGTGCCACACAGGAACACATCCAGCTCTTCAATCGCTGTCGTGATCGCGTCGGTGCTGCTCGCATCGACCTGCTGCCAGGTGGCCACCTCGCGGCCCAGCAAGCGGTTGATGCGTTCGGCAGCGTCCCGCGCCACGTCCGCATCCACATCCGCCAGCAGCACACTCGTCCCGCCCCCGTGCTGCACCATGTCATACGCGGTGGCCACGCCCTGCCGCCCCGCACCGACCACTCCATACTTGAAGTTGCTCATAATATTTTTTCCCCTTTTTAACACATATAACATGCAAAAAGCGCGGTGATACCGTTTCTGCACCACCGCGCCCAGACCACCTCATTGTGCTTGCTGTTGCTTATGCGCCGTTCGTCTTGCTCTTGACCAGTTCCACGATTTCCGGGAAGTCGATGCCCAGCGCCTTGATCTTTTCCAGGGTGGGAATACCGTTCTGGTCCCAGCCGCGCCGCTCATAAACGGTGTCGACCAGTTTCTTGTATTGCGCTTCCCGGTATTCACGCAGTTTGGCCAGTTTTTCCTCGGTGCTCATGCCTGCCGGATCAATGCCGGCCAGGTCGCGCAGTTGGGTGTCGTAGCGCTCTTGCCGCGATTCGTACTCGACGGGCAGCACGGGGCCCATCGCGCGGTAAGGCAGCACGTCATGCTCGCGCGTGCCGAAGCCCATCCGCAGCGTGAACAGCCGCTGGAAGTTGTACACCTTTTCCGATTGGGCGATCAGGTCGTCGGGCGTGGTCGGTTTGCCGGAGAGTCCCTCGTAAATCCAGGTGTAGTTCTCGACGTGTTCGGGCACCTTGTTGGGTTCGTCGGTTTCCTTGTTGTTGGTGGGTACCACGTCGTTCCAGGGCAGCTTGCACAGCCCATGCAGGCTGAACCACGTCCGCCACATGGGGAAGTAGTGCAGCGCTTCGGCCTTGTCTTCGAAGGTGGGAATTTCGCCCTTGACCATGTCCATGAAGATCAGCCACGCTTCGTCGTGCTGCGCGCCCTTGAGCGCCATGCCATATCCGCCCTGCTGCGCCAGGGATTCTTTGGTCATGTATTCGGACACTTCCATGCCCTTAACTTCCATGCCGATGTCGAACAGCAGGTCCGGGTCTGCGCCATATTCCCTGGCAAACAGCTCTTTCATATAGCGCACGCCCTGGCCCACGACCAGGCCAAAACCCTCGCCGCGCGCCATCTGGTGCAGCAGTTCCACCGCTGCATCGGCGTTGCCCCAGGTGAGTTCCAGCCCACCCGTGATCTCGCTGTTGATCACGCCCAGGTCGTAACATTCCATGACAAACGCGACCGAGTTGGCAAACGAGATGGTGTCGATGCCGTAGGTGTCGCAGTAGAAATTCATCTCGATGATGGCCAGCGGATCGAACACGCCGATATTCGAACCTTCCCCGGCGATGGTTTCGTATTCCGGCCCGTCGACCAGCACCTTCTGGCCCTTGTATGGCCCGGTCTTGAGTTCGAAGTTATCCACACCATGCGCACACGACAGCGTACAACCATACCAGCAGCCATCCGGCACACCTTGCGTATACAGATCGTGCCAGACCTGCACGTCGAGATTGGTGGCTTCCTGGTGGGTGCCGTAGCGGTAGTTGTGGACCGGCAGCAGGTCAAAGTGGTCCATGATGGGCGGCAGGTGGCCGGTGCCGACCTTGCGCATGTTGTTCTGCTTGGGGTCGTTTTCGGAGATTTCCTGGTTCATACGGCGGCCTGCCTGCCGGATCAGGTCCATGTTGGCCGGATTGTTGCTGTCGCCCTTCATGCTGCTATAGCGCACGACCAGCGCCTTGATGCCCTTGTGACGGAACACTCGCCCGGAGCCACCACGCCCAGCCTGCTTGACGCGCACCTGTTTCCGCCGCAAGTCATACCAGCTAAAGTTCAACCCGGCGTAACGCGAATATTCCGCGCCCTGGCCCGCCGACGCCACCGACACGTAGCGCATACTTCTTTCGTCATCGGCGTACATCTCGGTGAGCTGGCGACCGATCAGGTGCGTGTCGAGGTCTTCCAGCGGGGCTTCCTCAATCGTGACGCGGCCCGTGTCGCCGTCAATCACGATAATCACGTCGTTTTGCGCGATGCCCTGGATTTCCAGCGCATCCCAGCCGGAGAACTTCAGGTAGGGGCCGAAGTAGCCGCCGACGTTGCTGTCGATCACCGACTGGGTCAGCGGGGACAGCGTGACGACGGTCGATTTACCGGAGCCGGGATAGGACGTGATGCCGCCGATGGGCCCGCCTGCGATCACAATCGCGTTTTCGGGGTCGTCCCATTGGGTATCGTTGTTGACGGCGTTCCACAGCAGCCATAGGCAAAAGCCGCGCCCGCCCGTGAAAACGTCTTTCATCTGCTGCGTGACCGGCTGGCTGGTGATCGTGTTGTTGGTCAGGTCGATGTGCAGCGTGCGGTTGGCGTATCCGCGCTCGACCGGGTGCCATTCGTAGGTAAATTCAGCTAATATTGTATGGGCTTCTTTGAGTTGATCGGGTGTCAATGTTGTCATAGGTGACCGATTCTCCTGAACAAAACGTGTTTCCTCCATAATACCTGAGGGGAGAGGACATGTCAGGCATCCGATAACGAACGTCAGGGTAAAAAGTATCATTTGGCAGGGTACAATAGCGGGCATGGGAAAGGAGCGCACATGCTCACGTTTGTCTCTTCGAATGAGGAAAAATACCGCGAGATTCGCCAGGCGCTGGCCGCGTGCCCGGTCGAGGTGCAGCGCGCTTCGCTGGACCTGCCGGAGATTCAGTCGCTTGACCCGGCGGAGGTGGCCGCCTACAAAGTGCGAAAAGCATACGAACATCAACTGGGCGGCCAGGTACTGGTTGAGGACACCGGCCTGGGTATCGTGGCCTGGAACGGGTATCCCGGCGCGCTGATCAAGTGGGTGCTGGGATCGGTGGGCGAGCCAGGGCTGTGTCGCCAACTCGATGCCTGGGATGACCGGCGGGCGGTGGCCACTGTGGTGTTGTGCTTGTTCGATGGCCAGGAATTGCACACCTTCTCCGGGCAGGTGGCAGGCCAGATCACGTCCGCGCCACGTGGCACACATGGCTTCGGGTGGGATAGCATTTTCCAGCCGGAGGGGTACGCGCTCACGTATGGTGAAATGGCGCGCGAGGAGAAGATGAAAATCTCGATGCGAGCGCGGGCGTTGGATGGGCTAGTCAGACATCTCACCCCTTGATGACTTCGCGCTCCGGGCCAGCATCTTGTACAATAGGGCAGACTGGTTCAATTAACGCAAACACCCGTCTATCTGGACGTTTAATCAATTGAGGAAGCCGTGACTCAATCACCTGCTTTCCAACTCGAGCGGTTGTACTATGGGACGATTGTCGATAGCAGCCGCCGCACTTCCAGCCCGCCTGGCGTCATTGCGCGCACGCCCGCCGTCGCTGAGGCGCATGTCAAAGAATGCCTGCAACTGGCCCAACTGACGCCGCCCTTGCCTGACGCCAGTTCGGACGATATGCCAGGCACATTGGGGCTGGTCCGGGGAGATCAGACGGGCTTTATCCTGACCAAAGCGCAGCGCAACGACGCGGGTTACCCCCAGATACTGTACATCCTCGTGCCGGTGGAAACACTGCGACACCTGGGCGGCAACGTGATGGTTTTCCGGTCCCTGGGCCTGATGGACATGCCGTCCTTCAGCGCGATCAAGGCTACGCTGGTGCCGTATGAACTGCGCGATCCCGGCCCGCTGACCACAGAACAGCAGGCAGATGCTCTGAATGACCTGCTGCTGTTCTGCCAGGATTCGTTCAAGAATGTCGAGGGCATCCTGGCGGCGCTGGTGCAAGGGTGGCCGCTGGCAATTGTAAACAGCCCTAAGTCGCTCGAAAAGCGGCTGAGTTTTCTGCAAGGGCTGCTGAGCATGCTGCCCGTTCCGGCGCGCGTCGGGATCACGTTTACTACCCACGCCGCCGAACCCTTCCACGCCTTGGCGCAGGTCAAGTTTTATGGCGAACCGGCTGTGCCGTCCCAGCACCTGGTATACGACTGGGAACAGGGCTTGCTGGTCACCCAACCCCCCGAAGACTCCTACAGCCGTTACATGGTAGCCCAGTTGCGGCTTGACCCCTCGCTGGTGATCGAGCAAACGGCCCAACTGTCGAGAACAACTGTGTGGCGCGCCATGCACCGCGAAAACCTGGGCAGTGCGCTGTCGTGGGTATCGCGCCGGGCGGCAATTGACCAGGCTGTTGCCGATGGCCAACCAGCAGACCGGGACACGGTGGCGGCCATTCTGCGCGAAGACCCGACTTTGTCCGATGAGCTGCGCTTGGCCTATGCCCGGCACCTGCTGGCGTTTGCGATTGCGCTGGACGAGCCGCAGTCGGCGGACGTGGTCCCGGCGGTGGCGGTCACCAGTGATGAGATCGCCAGCACGGTGGTTGACCAGATCACGACCGCGCTCGAGGGTGGGCAGGCGTGGGTCGCGTACTCGCTGTTGGAACGTTGGCTGCTAAACGTGCCCGAAACGGCGGCTCTGAAATGGCACGAGCTGCTCCACCGCGCGGCTCAGCAGCATCTGCGCGAGCTGTTTGAACGGGACGAGGTCAAACGCGCGGTAGAGTTCTTGAACTATATCCAGACGGCGCACCACAGCCTGCACCTGCACGAGGTCATGCCTTCAATGGTGACCGTGGCCCGGGAATCCGCGCGCAGTGATCCGAACCTGGCGCGGGCGTTGTTTCTGATCGCGGTCAAGGCGCTGCCTGCCGGTGAACTGCAGCGGTTGTTCACAGATGAAGCGTTTGTACGCCAACTTCCGCCCGAAACGCAAGCTGCGCTGTCGTACATCCAGCCGCAGCCGCGCCACCCGGCCCAACTGGGCGTGCTGGACCGGGGTGCGCGCGTGTTCGGCGATGGGCACCGGATGCTGGTTTTGACCCGCTTTGTCGAGGCGGCTATGTTCCTGGCGCGCCCCGAACTGGTGGATACCAATGGCCTGCAAGCACTGATGGTGATCACCCAGTCGCCGGACGCCGAGCGCTACGAGCACCTGGTCGAGCACATCGTCAATGACTTTAGCCAGATATCGGTCATCCAGATTCTGGATGACCCGGGGCCACGGGTGCTGGTGCAACTACTCTTACACATCAAGCGCTATGAGCAGGCCGTTGAACTGTTGGAGTTTTACCAAAACACCGTCTTTGGCCTGCCACAACTGGCCAACTTCACCCGGCTGGCCGGGGAAGTGTGTTTGATGACGCCGCTTTCTGGGGAAGAAATGACCGCTGCACTGCAGGAACTGGATGGCAGCCAGATTCGGCCAGAACCGCGCGCCCGTATGTATTGCAGCGCCTTGATCAACCGCCAGTGGGCCGACGACCAGGACTATGCCGCGCGCCGCCTGACGACGATGATCTTCAACGACAACACCCTGATCAACATCATTGGGCACGACAACGTCATCAACCTGCTGAACTTCTATGCGCGGTCAGAAAACGCGCTGGATACGCTGCGGGTCGGCGCAGCCCTGGTGGACCAGGCCCTGGGGTTAGGCAAACAGGGCGCGGCCTTCATCACGCGCATGTGGCCCTCCATCACCTGGAACAAAGAGGTATCCGAGGCCGCGCGCGAATTGCTGCGGCGTTTTGTGCGTGGCGTCCCACTTGATGAAGTGCCGATGTTGACCCAATACTTCGAGCGCGAACTGGGCCCTCAGATTGGCCAGATGCTGTGCGCGACGTATTTGATGCGCCAGGTCATGGCCGAGAAAGACTTGATGCACTTCGCGGAGGACTTGCACATCGCCGCGCAATTGTTCATTGACATCGCCACTGCCTATCATCCAGGTAAGGAACTGCCGCCCAACCACCGGCTGCGCCGCGATCTGGACACCATGACAGGTGGACTTACGCCGCAGGAGCGCCAGCGCGTGGCCGAAAACGTGCTCAACATCACCCGCCAGATTTTCGAACTGGGCAAAGAGCACGCGCGCAAACGTGGCAAACAGGTGGATAAGACAGACCTCGTGCACGGCAAAACATCTCCGCAAGACGGGCTGGATGTGTTACACTTCATCGGTGGCCAGTTTGCACAGGGCAAGCTCTTACCTCTGAATCTTGAACGAGAAGCCATGACCCACATTTTCGGCACCCGCTCTGCGGCGATGTTCCTGCGTGAGACTGATGCCATTACGCGCTTGCTGGCCGGGCTGCAGATGGCGTTTGAGGATGCGAACGTAGCTTCAATCACGCCGCAAATCCTGCGCGCTGAACTAGCTAGCCTGTGGGGGACGCTGTCGCTGTACAATCAGCGCCAGATTCAGCAGCAATTGGCCGAAGATTGCCAGCACCTGGCTGACGTAATCCTGGTGATGGCCGGGCGCGTCAACGAGCGTGTGTTGTCCAACAGTGGGCTGGGACGGCAACTGGAAACCGGGCAGCGCCAGCCGCACACTACGCTGGAAGCGCTGCGCTGGATTTATGGGTATTTTACCCGCAAACACGTTCGCACCCGCTCATGATGATATTGAGAACACATCAACGACGTTTTGCCCGCTTGTGCCTGTGGATGGCGTTGGTGGCGTGTGTGCTGACGCTGACGCTGGGTGCGTGCTCATCCTCTGGCGATGAGCAAGATTCACCTGCTTCGCCATCTCCCACCAGCCCGCCGACTATCGAGTCGCTGTATTTACAGCGCAGTCGTACCGATCCCGCCCTGGATTATGTTCAGGTCACACTGCCAACCGTGACACTCTCCACCGATCTGGCCGAACTGCCAGTCCAGTTTTACTTTTTTCTGGCCGATCCACATGGTGATTATACGTACTTGCTCTATCCGGCCAACAGCCAGGGCGAAAGCGGAGACCATTTTGAATTGGCCCAGTTTCCGCTAGAACTCAGCGTGCAAGCGGACACTACCGCCGTGACGCTGTGGATTGTGGCCGTCCACAACACACACTACGCCGCCGCCGAAAAAGCAGGATTGGAGCAACTGGCCGATATGCTGGGCAGCGGCTTCAATCAGTGGCTGGCTGGCGGTGATCCTAACGACGATCCATTGGCCGCTGTCGTCAGTGCGTCGGATGGTAAGCTGTACGAATGGTTTGCGGGGTGCGAGGTTGTGGGCCAGCTTGTGTTGCCGATCAGCGCTCAAAGTGGCTGGAACATCCCCATCAGTTCCATCCATTCACCCGACAACCACCTGAGTGTGGTGTACAGCGCCACGTTCATCCGGGACGGGGGCATCTGGTCCAGTCCAGTCACCTCGGCTACGGCTGCTGTTGCGCCCTGATGTTGGAAACCGTTTCCGATGGCGTTCCTATCACGCGCTTTTTGGTCGATGGACTTCACTCACACAGCGTTTGACCGCTTCTGCCAACGGATCGCCTCCCGGAACGTTTGCACGGTCGCGGATTTTGTGATGCACGCGGCACCCCCAACCAAGCCCTTTGTCGTGCTGCGTTTCGACGTTGATTACCGGGAACCACACGGCCTGGCGCTGGCGGAGATTGTGCACAAGTATGGGCTGCATGGGTCGTTCTACTTTCGGCACCGTGCGGGTGGTTTTTCGCTGGACGTGATGCGCGCGGTTGCTGCGTTGGGGCATGAGGTGGGTTACCATTTCGAAACGCTGGACCTGTGTCGCGGGGATTTTGATCGGGCAGCGGCGTTGTTCCTGGACCATATTCAGTTGCTGCGTAATGCCGGGTTGGAGATTCGCACAGCGGCGGCGCACGGCAGTCCATCCACTGCACCGACGTACACCCGTAACCTGGACCTGCTGGTGCAGCGGCCTAACTTGCTGGAACAGGCCGAGTTGCTGGGCGAAACGACACTCAACGTAGATTTTGCGCGCGTGCCGTATGTATCTGACGCGAACTGGCGCTGGCGGCGGTATGCGCATTTTGAACCGGACACTGTTGGCGTACCTACCACGCTGCGCGCAGTTACCCAACACCCAGACGCTGCACTGTACATCAACTTCCACCCGCAGCAGTGGTTTGCCCGTCCACTCAGCACGCTCTACTTTCGAACGCGCAACCGGATCGGACGACAGGTCCGGCGATAGGCAAGGCTCAGAAGGACACCAGGCGCGGTGCCAGCAGCAGCAAAGCGCTGGCCGTTATCTGGCACAGAAAACTGGCCGCCAGCCCGTTGCGCTCCTGCACATAGCTGTAGAGGAAATTCACCAAAACCAGGGCCGATCCAATCACCACGCCTACCATCGGTGTATCGCCCAGTTCCAGGTTAGGGAAAAACATCAGCATGGCCCAGGCCGTTGCCAGCAGTGTGACGACCGGAATCGGATGCACACGCTGCATGGCACCCCGGAAAAACAGTGTTTCCGACAGCGGCATGACAAACACCACCGCCTGAAACACCCATGTATCCAGCATAGCGTCGTTGGGACGACCATCGTTGAAAAGTCGTTCGGATGTGGTGGCCAGGATATCCACGCCGACCATCATCAGCGCGCCGCCAGCCAACAATCCCAGGCCCAGGCCAACCAGCAGATCGACCGGATCATCCACCCGAAACTGGATGCCGCTGCCCAGCAGATACGCCATCCCGCCCATCACTGCCAGGCAGCTCCACAGCACGATATAGCGCAGGTTGGGATGCAGTGGAGTCAGCCCGACGCTGAAGGCCATCACCAGGATATAACCCAGCACCGGGTCGAGGTCCTGGCGGGTGCTGCGCGGCGCCGCGACCGGCTGTTCGTCCGGTTCGGCTTCATCGTCCAGCGTGTCGTCCGACATCGGGATCGCCTGCGGAGGGTGCCCGGTCCGCAAGCGACGACGGTCCAATGGCAGCATAGGCCGGGGCGCAGCCGACTCCTCGGCCTGTTCTTCTGGATCGACAAACGGGTCGCTCACGGCAGTTCCTCTTGAATGGCCGCTATCACCTGGCTGATGTTGTCGGACGTGATCCAGTAGTGCGTCACCGCGCGGAAGCCCCACTCGCCCGCCATGATCAAGATGTTGTGGTGTTCCTTCAGGCGCTGGGCCAGTTCGGGCGGCGTGATCCCGGTGTCCTCGCGCAGCCCGAAAAACACCATGTTGGTCTGGACGGTGGACAGGTCGATCTCGAACTGGGGCATGTCGGCCAGCGCTTCGGCCAATTGCCGCGCGTGGCGATGATCATCTTGCAGCCGCAGCGTCATTTTCTCCAGCGCAATCAAACCTGCTGCCGCCAGCACGCCCACCTGCCGCATCGCGCCGCCCACCAGTTTGCGCATGCGCCGAGCTCTGGCGATGAACGCCTCCGAGCCGACCAGCACCGAACCCACCGGCGCGCACAGCCCCTTCGACAAACAAAACGTCACGCTGTCGGCGGCTTCGACCAGGTCATCAACCGGGCAGTTGAGCGCGGTCGCGGCGTTGAAGATGCGCGCGCCGTCGATGTGCAGCGGGATGCCGTGTTCGCGGGCCAGAACGCCAACCGCGTCGGTATAGTCTTTGCTGATGGGGATGCCACCGATAGTGCCTTGCGTATTTTCAAGCGCGATCAGGCGCGTGGGGGGCATGTGTTCGTTGTCGGGACGGATTGCGCCCCGGATCGCGTTCAGGGGCAGCGTACCATCCGGCTGGACCGGCACGGTATGGGGATGGACGCCGCCCAGCGCTGCAATACCTCCTGCTTCATAGACAAAGGTGTGCGCCTTGTCGCCCAGGATTACCTCGGCGCCGCGCCCGCAGTGCGAGAGTACCGCCACCAGGTTGCCCATCGTGCCGCTGGCCACAAACAACCCGGCGTCTTTTCCCAGGCGACGTGCCGCCTGTTCTTGCAGCAAGTTCACGGTGGGGTCATCGCCCCACACGTCATCGCCCACCTGGGCATCGGCCATGGCCTGGCGCATCTCTGGCGTGGGCCAGCTTACCGTATCGCTGCGTAGATCAATGAAGTCCATTGTGCCCATTATCCATTCAAAAGACTGCCCGACGTGTGTGGTACGCCGGGCAAGCAAAATTCGTGAGAACTCGAAAACTCAGTACCGCTTGACGATAGCGCGGTAGGCGGTGGGTTGGCGGGCCTGGAGCGTCTGGTTTTCCTCGCGACATTTGCGCACCTCGTCGAGGTCAACGCGCGCTACACAATAGCCCTCGCGCGGCTGGCCGGATTCGGGGTCCTTTTCGTCGGCCAGGGATGCAAACACCTTGCCACGCGGCCCGACGATCATGCTTTCGCCGCCAAAGTTCAGTGTAACATCTTCGCCGACACGGTTGGCCGCCGCCATATAGAGCGCGTTTTCAAAGGCGCGTGCGCGGACATACGTGCGCCATTCTTCGATCTGGGTCGTTTCCCAGTTGGCCAGGGTACACAGCAGTTCCGCGCCTTCCAGCGCCAGCGAACGCGCCACTTCGGGAAACGCCAGGTCCCACCCCAACAGCAAACCCAACTGCCCGATCTCGGTCTCGATCACCGGCAGGCGGAACCCTTCGCGGAACGCCATTCGCTCTTCGCCGCGCAAGTGGATTTTGTTGTAGCTGCCCAGCATTTCGCCATCTGGCCCGACCAGCACGGCGGAGTTGAACAGGATACTCTCGACTTTTTCCTTCGTTACCAGCCCAAAGGCGATATATACACCAAACTCGGCGGCACGCTGCGCCAGCAAATTCACGGTGGGGCCGGGAACGCGCTGGGCCTGCTCTGTGAAGCGCACACCCAATTCGTAACCGCTGGTGGCCAGTTCTGGGAAAACAATCAGGTCAACCTTCTGCTGGGACGCGATCTTGGAAACAAAATCGGACATCTTTACCAGGTTGTCTTCCGATTCGCCCAGCGCAGGTTTCATCTGTACGGTGGCTATCGTAATCTCACGCATGGAATCTCCTCAATTCGGGGGTTGCGTTATCGGCCATTTTGACCGGGGTTTAACGACTAGTTGTATTAGCCCCTTAATGTAGCGCCAAACCTGCATTATTGTCAAATCTGAGGGATGATTCAGAACACATGAGCGGATACATGACACAACCCAGGTGCGGGAGGCCTGGGCTGCGAGTGGCTGACGGTGAACGGGTAGCCGAAAGGGTTATTTATGTGAGGTCCAGATGCCCCTTGTGGCCGTTGTGGTGCGCTTCCAGGATGCGGCGCGCGACCTTCTGTGGTGCTGGTGCATTGGCGGTCAACTTCATGGGCACTTTGTCCCATAACGGCGTATCGACTGCGCCGGGGCGCACGACCGTCACCCGGCGTTTGCGCTGCTCTTTGCGCAACGAGTCGGCAAATGCTTCCAGCCCGGCCTTTGCGCTGGCATAGGCGGCCAGGCCCGGCAGCCGCAGCCGCTCGCTGACCGCGCCCAGGAACACGATGTGCGCGTCCGGGGCCAGCAGCGGCAGACTGTGGTGGATGGTGTGGTAAGCGCCGGTCAGGTTGGCGTCCAGGATTTGCTGCCAGCTATCCAGCGATTGGTCCGCGACGGGGGCCGAGGTGATGTCACCGGCGGCATATACCCACAGATCAACGGCGTTCGCTTCCTGGCTGGCCAGCATAACGGCTTGCTGGACCGCGAAGGGATCGGTCACATCGGCCTCGTAGACGTGTGGCGTCAGGTCAAACAGGTGGTCGGTTTGACGCGCCATGGCCAGCACGGTCCAGTCGGCACCAGCCAGTTCGGCAGTTAGTGCGCGCCCGATCCCGCCACTGGCTCCCCAGATCATTGCAGTTGGCATGGGTTAATCCTTGTCATGTTCGACAATGTGTTCAACTTGTCGATTAGTGTTGACCTGCTGGTTGATGTCGTCCAACAGGCGCAGGATGCGTTCGTTGGTGGGAATATCGCGCATCGAGTTGCCATGATGTTGGTAATGCACGCGACCCAGCTTGTCGATCACGGCCATTGCGGGCATCCGCCCCAGCTTGAGCACGCGAACCTGCTGGCCATAAAGTTTCGCAACGCTGTGGTCCGGGTTGGCCAGGCCGATGAACGGCAGGTCTTCCTTCTGCCAATAGCGTTTGAATGCATCAGGACCATCCGGCCCCACGATCACGACCTCGGCCTCCTGCTGGACAAATGCCGGGTAATCCTGGCGCAACTGCGCCATGTGCGCGCGGCAGTGCGGTCACATAAAGCCCCGATTGAAGACCAACACGACGTTTTTGTGGCCCTTCAAATCCGATAGAGTGACAGCGTTGTCGTGAGTATCGGTTAAGGTGAAGTCCGGCGCTTCGAACAGTGAAATGGACTTGTTGGTGGTCATGATTTCCTCCTGTTTTCAGAACGTAAACCAACCCCATCCAAAACACAACGACCTCTCATTAAACTCTTAACCCCGTTTTCTTTTCCTCTAAAACGAAATTTCCTAGACATGTTTGGCGCGTCTCACGCACGGCGAATGTACGGTAGCAGCCGCCACTGAAATTGTGTTCTAATTATGGGAGAGTTGGGAATGTGGGATAGGTGTAGTGTACGGGATTAAGGTGCGGGTTTCCCACGCAACAACCAGATAGCATTGCCCCATACCCAGGGCGCGTAGAGGGCGAAGGCGACCAACAAGGGCCCGGTTGCCAATGCTGGAGCCAACACAAGCAGACCGGTGGCAATCACAGCGATGCCCCATTCAGCTACTCCCAGCCATGCCAGGCGGCGCGGATAACTCGGTGTGGCAAAGATTGGAGGAAGCAGCAGCATTCCAGCGAACGAATACAGACCAAAGGCGGTCACATTGGTCAAGGCATTAGCAAGACGTTCCGTGGAGCGGAATACGACTTGAAGCTCCGAATTCGACTCGGTAGGCGGTTCGGTCAACGCCTGCGCTAACTCTGGTAAGACAGTCAGGTTGACCAATACACCAACGAGATCGACTGCAGCGGCGATCAAAGCCATCCCGATTGCTAGATTGCACCACGAGCGGGCTGCTGCATCCAAATGACGTCCAAGGGCGAAATAGCTCCAGGCGAAGCTAAGCGTGACAGCGAACCAGAATAACCAGCCGCCCTGCCAGCGCAGCGTGTGGTCGGCGATCCAGGTGGCGCGCAGGAGTAAGTCGGATTGGCGAGCGTCAGTGCCAGGGCCAAAAATGATCCCGGCATCGAACAAAGCCAAAAAAGTGTTGATCAGCCCAGCCAGAAACAAGCCAAGCACATCCAAGCGCAATGCGGCGCGGTTTTCTTTACTGTACATGGCTGGCGTATGCTAGCTCGGCAGGGCGGTAACTCAGAATGATGCCCAGGTTAGCGAGCACGACCGATCCTATGACAATATAGTATAGCGCCTGCGCAGTATCCGTGTCCGGACGCAAATCTGCCCCATGAATCAGCGGAAGAAGAATGAGCAGTACGCCGGTTGGCGGCGCTTGCCAGAACATAGGGCGCACACGCAGCCAATCGCCATCCCACAGCGCCCACGCGAATGCAGCCGTATGTGTGGCGAATAGCACGCCAATTAAGCCGCCAACGAGAGAAGGGAGTGTCCACGGCAAGGCCTGACTGACCTCGTCCACTCTGAAGAACAGACTCAGGCTGCAGACCAGGCTGATAATCAGGGAGACTCCCACCAGCAGCCGGGCGGCTTTGGTCAGTGGAATCTGGACAGGGAGTCGCCCGCCGTGTCTTCTTTCATAGACTATGAAAATGCACGGGGCAACAAAGAAAAGCACGAAGTACATACTCAACCAGTAGGCGAAATGGTACCAGGGATGCGCCAGGTAGGGGTCGAGGAAAAAGAAC
>JAADYV010000414.1 GCA_010092855.1 Chloroflexota bacterium
CTGGCGCGCACGCTGGCCAGCCAGGCCGCCATTTCGATTGAGAACGCCCGGCTGCAAACCGAAACCCGCCGCACGGTGGAAGAGCTGTACATTATCAACGATATGTCGGCGGCGCTGTCGTCGGCGGTCAATCTGGAAGAACTGCTCGAAGTCGTTGACCTGCAACTGCCCAACTTGACCGACGCCCAGGTCATCTATGTGGCGCTGGTCGATGCGAATGAAGGCGAGATTCGCTTCCCGCTGGCGATGTCGGTGCAGGATGATACACCGCTGGACCTGTCGCCGATCCCGCCAGGCGGTGACGAATTCTCGACCATTATCAAACAGCAGTCCCCGCTGCTGCTGGCCGGTGAAAACCTGGAGCAGGTGCGGCGCAGCCTGGGCATCGAAACGGTGGTGCCAGAGGCGGCGTGTTTCCTGGGTGTACCGCTCTTTGCTGGTGACGAAGTGGTGGGCGCGCTGGCCGTGCGCGACGACGACGACCCGATGGCGTTTTCGCACAATGATCAGCGTATTCTGACCACCGTCGGCTCCCAGTTGGGGGTCGCCATCCAGAGCACACGCCTCTTCCAGCACACGCTGCAACTGGCCGAGGAGCTAGACCAGCGCGTGCGCGAGCGGACTGCCGAACTGGAAACCGAGCGCCAGCACATCAGCACCCTGTACCGCATCACGGTCGAGCTGGCCACCAGCCTGGACATGGACCGGCTGCTGGCGCGCGCGCTCGAAATGGTGGCCGAAGCGGTGGGGGCCGACCATGGCTCGATCCTGGCCGTTGATCCCATTTCTGACCGGCTGCGGTTCCGGGCCCGCCTGGGGGATGACGACGAACTGGACAGCATCCAGGGCGACGAAGACCATACCCTGCGTATGGACGAGGGGTTAGCGGGCTGGGCGGTGCAGAATCGCCGGGGCGTCGTGGTCGAGGATGTGCAGAACGACCCGCGTTGGCTGCGGCTCAACCAGGCGGACGAGCTGCCGCGTGCCGCGATGGTGGCCCTCATCGAAGCCAACATGGACATCCTGGGCGTGATTATGCTCTACAGCGAACGTCCAGGGGCCTTTAATGACGATCAACTCCGGCTGGTGATGGCCGCCGCTAACCAGATCGCCAACGCGATGAATAACGCCGAACTCTACAGCCTCATCCGTGACCAGGCAGAGCGTCTGGGTGGGATGCTGCGCCAGGAACAGGTCGAGGCGACCAAGAACGCCGCGATCCTCGACTCGGTGGCGGATGGCGTGATGGTGGCCGATGCCGAGGGGCATGTCATCGTCTTCAACACAACCGCCGAGCGTATTCTGGGGTTGCCCGCCGACCGCGTGCTGCACGAATCGACATCGGTTATCACCGGGTTGTACGGGGCCGGGAAGTCGCGCTGGGCCGAAACGATCGAAGAGTGGATGGCTAACCCCACTGACTTCGCGCCCGGCCAGTACCTGGAAGAACGTGTGACCCTGGACGATGGGCGCGTGATCAGCGTGCGGCTCTCGCCGGTGCACATGGGCGACCAGTTCCTGGGCACGGTGTCGATTTTCCGCGATATCACGCGCGACGTGGAGGTGGACCGGCTCAAGAGTGAATTTGTGGCCACTGTCTCGCATGAGTTGCGCACGCCCATGACCTCGATCAAAGGCTACGCCGACCTGTTGTTGTTGGGGGCAGCGGGCGCGATCACCGAGCAGCAGCAGCGCTTCCTGGAAACGATCAAGCAAAACGCGGATCGCCTCAGCATCCTGGTGAACGACCTGCTCAACATCTCGCGCATCGACCAGGGACGCATGGAACTCAAGTTCGGGTGGGTGGATGTCGAAGACCTGCTCAATGCCATGGCGGTCCACATTCGCGGGCGGTCCGAAGACGAGCGGCGCTCGATGAACATTCAGCTCGATGTGCCCGAAGACCAGCGACTGTCGATTTGGGGCGACTACGACAAGGTGGCCCAGGTGTTTACCAACCTGGCCGACAATGCCTTCAACTATACGCCGGAAGGTGGCGAGATCACGTTTGGCGCGGTCTTCGACGAGGATGACCAGACCGTAATCCTGTCCGTTGCAGATACTGGTATCGGCATTCCGCCGGAAGTCTCGGACCGTGTGTTCGAACGCTTCTTCCGGGGCGATGAAACGCATGAACTGGTGATGGATACACCAGGGACTGGCCTGGGCCTGGCCATTGTAAAAGAATATGTCGAAATGCACCAGGGTATGATCTGGTTTGAAAGCGAAGAGGGTAAGGGGACGACGTTCTACGTTCAACTGCCGGCCAGCCCAGTCGTGGTCCAACCGGCAGGTGAGGCCACCAGCAGCGCATAAGGGAGCAGTGTTAGGAACACTCATGGCGAAGATACTCATTGCTGAAGATGAACGCGACATCCGTGATTTGATCGAGTTTACGTTGAAGTATGCCGGGCACGAGGTCATCAAGGCCAGCAACGGGGCTGAAGCCGTGGAGTTGGCTCCCCAGGTAATCCCGGACCTGATTCTGATGGATGTACGGATGCCGCGCATGACCGGCTACGAAGCGTGCCGGACGTTGAAGAACATGGATAACGTGAAAGATATTCCGATTGTCTTTCTTTCGGCCAAAGGGCAGCAAAGCGAGATGGATACCGGGCTGGACGCCGGGGCCTACGACTATATCCTCAAGCCATTTGCGCCGGATCAGTTGACGCGCCGGATTGCAGAAATTCTGACCAAATTTGGTATCGAGTGACGGCTTTTTTGTGTAGTGATGATGGGGCATGGTACACTGCCCATATCATCGGGTGATTTCATTCCGACTGGGATACGTATGAGCGCAATTACGATTGAAAACGATCTGGTCCATTATGAGGTGCTGGGACGCGGGCGTCCGGTGATCTTGGTGCACGGTTGGTTAGGATCGTGGCGCTATTGGATCCCAGCCATGCAGCAGCTCAGTATGAAGTACCGCACCTATGCCCTGGACTTGTGGGGATTTGGGGATTCAGGCAAAGATGTGCAGCATTTCGGGTTTGCGTCGCAGGTTGCGCTGCTGGATGCTTTTATGGAAAAGATGGGTATTGCCAAGGTGGCCCTGGTGGGGCATGGGCTGGGGGCCGCGGTGGCCATTCGCTATGCCACCCAACATCCCGACCGCGTCCCGCGCTTGATGGTGGTGTGCCCGCCGTTGTTTCGAATGGCACCGCCCATCAACCCGCTGACGGCCAACCCGACGCCTGCCAACCAGTTGCCCCAGCCAGCAGATACGCCATCCGGTACTGTGCCCCAGATGCCCGAACTGGCTCCACCCGATGTCCAAACCGAATCGGAAACGATGCCGGTCAAGTCGGAGGAAATGCGCAAGCGCATCGAGGCTGCGCTGGCGGCCCGTGCGAAGGAAGCCGGTTCCGCGCCCAAGTCACCACGGGAGGCCGCCACGCCCCCCACCGACCAACCCGCCACCGAAGAGGCTGCGACTGGAAAGACTGCCCAACCTCACGTGCCTGCTTTGCCAGAAGCGTTGTCCGATGTGCCCGTGATGCCCAAGATGGAATTTCAGCCCGAGGTCCAGGTGCAGCAGGCCAATCCGCTCAAGGAGCATCTCGGCACGCTGGACCCCTTAGCGCTGCTCGAAAAACATGTCGAAGCCGGACCGGACCTGGACAAGCTCAAGACCGAAGTCACCAAAGCCGACCGGCGCGTGATCGCGCTCAGCGTCGAGTCGTATGCCGGGGTGGATACGCTACGCGAGCTGTACGCGCTGCCGATGCCCACTCTGGCCGTGCATGGTGCCAACGATTCGTTTTTGCCGCCGCCCGATGCCGAAATGAGCACCCAACTCAAGGGCGCGCGCCCTAACTTCAACCTGATCGTGTTCCCCAACAACCGCCATTTCCCCATGCTGGAAAGCATCGCGCCCTTCACGCGCCTGGTGTTGGATTTCCTCGAAGCGCCCGACGTGTCGAAGATCACGATCAAGGAAACCTGGGAACGCCGCGTGCGCTAACACGGCGCACAATTTGCACGCCATTTGCACCCCCGACATATGATCCCGATCATGGTCCGCCGTGATCGGGATGACTTTTTTATCGCCCGGTATTCCCGTAGAGTGGACGTGTATTTGAAAGACAGCCGCAGGCAAACGCGAAGGAGCTAACTGCATGTTAAAACGGTATATGTTGCTGGTGGTGCTGGTGATCGGGGCGTGGCCGGCTGCCGCGCAAGACGGGGTACCCAAAGGCGACCGCGTGCTGGTCATTGACGTGAGCGAGGGGGAGGGCGAGGAATACGACACGGTCTTTATGATGGGCATGGACATGGGGATGCAGCAGGTCGGCATGTCGATGGACTGGACCGACATCGAGACTGCGCCGGGGGTGTATGACGGTTCGATGCTGGAAATCATCAATATCTACTTCCCGGCTTTTGGAATGCCAGTTGACTTCACCATCCGCCCCATCCACACCGGCACTCTGCGCGTGCCCGATGACCTGGCCAACACGCGCCTGGACGACCCGGAAATGATCGCGCGCTTCAATGCCCTGCTGGACTTTGCATTCGCCACCATGCCCGACGTGGAGTTCTCGTCGGTGAGTATTGGTTCCGAATTCGACGGCTACCTGGGCGATAACGCGGACCTGTGGGCGCAGTACACCGTTCTGGCGACCGCCGCCGCCGACCATGTGCGCGAGCTGCGGCCCGGCACGCCGATTGCGTTCGAGGCCATGTATTTCACCGGGTTCCAGGGCGCGTCGGCCCCATATCTGCGCGCGCTCAACGAATATGCCGACATCATCGGTGTGTCCTACTATCCGCTGGACGGCAACATGCAGGTGCTCGAGCCGGCGGTGCTGGGTGAACACTTTGGTGCGCTGGTGGCCGAATACCCCGACAAACCGATCTGGTTTTACCAGTTTGGCTATCCCTCCAGCCCGCTCAATGACAGTTCTGAAGAAGCGCAAGCCGAATTCATCCGCCAGGCGTTCCTGGCCTGGGACATGTATCCCGACCAGGTAATCATGATCGACTTCACCTGGCTGACGGATATGTCGGATGACAGTGTCGCCTACTTCGAAGAGTACTACAGCTATTCCAGCCCGGAATTCGCCGCCTTCCTGGGATCGCTAGGCTTGCGCTATGCCGACGGTACGCCCAAGCTGGCGCTGGATGTGCTGCGCGAGGAGGCAGCGTTGCGCGGCTGGTAGCCGGGGCACGGTTCGCGTGCCGGCGTACCGGAGTGCGTTTGACATCCGCACGCCAGATTGGTATCATCTGCAACAGACAACTTCTGCCAGGGGAGCTTGGGTTAGCCAGGCTGAGAGGGCACCCCCCACACGGTGCCGACCCTTCGGAACCTGAACCGGGTAATGCCGGCGTAGGGAGCGCGTCCATAGTGAATCAACGTTACCTATGAACCACTCCTTACGATAAATGGAGTGGTTTTTGTGTTTGAGAAACAGCATGGTTGAGATGAACGAGACAGACGATATTCGCGCCCTGGTGTTTGCCAACGGGGATTTGAACGATGGATCGGCGGTGCAGGCCGCGCTGCATCACGCGCCGGATGCACACATCATCGCAGCGGACGGTGGCGCACAGTTGGCACTGGCGTGCGGATTGGTGCCCGACGTGGTAGTTGGTGACATGGACTCGCTGCCCGGCCCAACCCTGGACGACCTGCGCGCGCGTGGCACGGCGATTCAGCGCTATGCCGAGGCAAAGGACGAAACCGACCTGGAACTGGCGTTGGCGGCGGCTGTGGCGCGTCAGGCGCGCTGGATTCGCGTGTTGGGTGCGGTCGGCAGCCGCATGGACCAGACGCTGGCCAATGTGCACTTGCTGGCGCTGGATGACCTGGCCGGGTGTGACGTGCGGCTGGTCAGCGGGCAACAGACGATTTGGCTGGTCGGTCCCGGCAGGCACGAATTGCGCGGTACTCCCGGCGACACGCTCTCGCTGCTGCCGCTGGTGCCGGGTGCAACGGGCATCACGACGGTGGGGCTGACGTATCCGCTGGAGAACGAGACGCTGCACTTCGGCCCTGCGCGCGGCGTCAGCAATGTGCTGGCGGGGGAGGTCGCCTCCGTTTCGCTGGCAGAGGGGCTGCTGCTGGTGGTGCACACGGTGGGCAAGGCATGAGCGATCGCACCGATTCACTGCCCGCCAAACCCGCCCGGTCCACGCCCTGGCCCCTGCTCAAGCTGCCCCAAAGCTGGCAAGTGCGGCTGCTGGTGGATGTTCTGAGCTCGATTATCCTGCTGGCATTGGCTGCGCTGGTGCTGGCGTTGGCTTCGTCGGGCACGTACCAACTGGTGTATGAAGCGCGCGCCCAGGAAGACCTCTCGTTCGAGAATGTGTATCCCAAACCGCGCGAAATCCAAACGGCGTGGGACGAACACCGTGAGCGCCTGCTTTCCGAGCACATCCCCGAGACGCTGTGGGAGACGTTGGCCGGGCTGTCAATGGCGCTGGCGTTGGGCGTGGGGATCGCGGCGCTGATGGACTTTTCGTCGCTGTTGCGCTGGATTCTGTACCCGCTGCTGGTCGTCTCGCAGACGATCCCGGTGTTTGCCATCGCCATCCTGCTGATCCTGATCTTTGGCTTCGGCAGCGGCCCCAAGATCATGGTGGTGGTGCTGTTTTGCTTTTTCCCGGTGACGCTCAATACCTTCACCGGCTTGCAGTCCGCCGACCCGGAGCTGATGTCGCTGCTGCGCGCG
This sequence comes from Chloroflexota bacterium, assembly GCA_010092855.1. GTDB lineage: Bacteria > Chloroflexota > Anaerolineae > Aggregatilineales > Aggregatilineaceae > TC-15. The sequence goes on from JAADYV010000414.1 coordinate 6,684, forward strand.
ATGGGCGCCAACAGTTTCCAGACCTGGACCAAAGTACGCTTACCGGCGGCGCTGCCGTCGTTTTTCAGCGGGCTGCGCATTGCGGCCACGTACAGCGTGGTAGGCGCGATCTTCGGGGAGTACATCACGGCCCAGCGCGGGTTGGGCGTGTTTCTCAAGCGCTCGTACAGCAGCTTCGACCTGGCGCAGTCCTACCTGGCCATCGTGCTGACGGCCTTGCTGTCGCTGCTGCTGGTGCTGCTGGTGAACCTGATCGAACGGCTGGCCTTGCGCTGGTATTTCACCTCGCGCCGCGACAACTGGCGCGGATTAGGCATTTACTAAGTTTTCAGATCGGAGCATCGGAGCATAACATGACAGACCAGGACCTTTTGCAACGCTACAACTACGACGAATTTGTGCCGGAGAAGTTCGAGCAGTGGATGCGTTTTGACGAAAGCCCGCTGCCAGGCAGCCCGGCACCCGACTTCCCGCTTTGGAAGATGGAAGACCAGTCCGAAACCCGCCTGAGCGCGATCTGGAGCGCGCACACTTTCACCATTGTGGAGTTTGGCAGCTTCACCTGACCGTACTGCGGGATGGCGGCGCCATCCATGGACGCGCTGGCCGAGAAGGTCGCAGAGCAGGGCGTGGGGTCGATTTTCCTTTACACGCACGAGGCGCACCCCGGCGAACACTACCCGCACCTGACCTCGATGGAGCAAAAGTTCTGGCACGCGGCAGCGCTGCGAGAGGTGTACGGCTTGCAGCGCCCGATTCTGGTGGATGCGCTGGACGGGGCCTGTCACCGCGCGTATGGCTCGATGCCCAACATGACGTGGATTTTCAACAGGTCCGGGATTCCGGTCTACCGGTCGGACTGGACCGACATGCACAGCGTCGCCAACGCCATCGACTATTTTCTAGATGTGGCGCAACGCCGCCGGGAGCGCGAACGGCTGGCTCCCTTCCGCGTTGAGCGGTTGGACTATCGCAGCCAGGACCGGGATGCCTTTTACGCCGGGCTGGAACGCAATGGCCCCAGAGCCGTGCGCGAGTTCCGCGAGGCGTTTGGCTAGGCCACGAGAGTTAACAGGAGGAAAACGTATGATTTCCCGAACACGATTAATCACGATACTGACGGTGTGCCTGCTGGCGGCGCTAAGCCTGCCGGTGTATGCCCAGGGCGGTGATGACGAATCTGCCGATCCGCTGGGCGGCGCGACGGAATTCGCGGCGGCTGACGAGCGCACGGATATAACGCTGGTACTCGACTGGACGCCAAACACCAACCACACCGGCTTTTATGTCGCGCAGGCGCTTGGCTACTATGACGA
>JAADYV010000415.1 GCA_010092855.1 Chloroflexota bacterium
ACGACGCTGGTGTTTGATGACGATGGGCGTATCTTGGTCCAGTCGCGCTACGATTTCGACTGGCTGGGCTTACCCGGTGGCGCGCTGGAATTTGGCGAGGATTTGCGCACCTGCGCGATCCGCGAGACGCGCGAGGAAACCGGCCTGGACGTAGAAATCAAGCGACTGGTGGGTGTCTTCAGCCACCCGGACTACAACCTGCTGTATCCCAACGGCGACCGGGTCCAGCAGTGGACGGCGTGCTTCGTCGGGCGACCGGTCGGTGGTGAGCTGCACGCCGACGGCGGCGAAACGCTCGGCGTGGATTGGCTGCCGGTCGAGCAGGCGCTGCCCCAGTTCCCACCCGCGTACCAGGCGATGGTGCAGGCGGCATTGGCCCCGTCGCGCGCCGCTGCGTTGGAGCCGGTCTATGCTCAGGATACACTCAAACCCCACTTCCCCATCCTGCGGCAGCACGTCGGCCAGGCCCCGATCATTTTGCCCGGCGCGATGGCGATGGTGCGCAACGAGCAGGGGCACCTGCTGGTCACGCGGCGCACGGATGATGGCCTGTGGCACAACCCCGGCGGCTTTGCTGACCTGGGCGAAACCACAACGCACACTGTCGTCCGCGAGGTGCGCGAAGAAACCGGCCTGGACATCGAGCCGCTGCGCGTGATCGGCGTCTACAGCGCGGGCGACATGATGGTCGTCAGCCTGCCCAACGGCGACGTAGTGCAGGGGATCGGCATCGCGTTTGAGTGCCGGGTGGTAGGGGGCACGCTGCACGCAGATGGTACCGAAGCCAGCGCCGTCGATTTTCTGCCCATTGACGAGCTGCTTGCCCAGCCGCTGCCCGCCACCTCGGACACACGCCAACTGCTGCACGACTTGCGGCACCCCGAACAGTGGCCGTTCATCCGGTGAGCGCTCCACCGGCTATTCGACTTTTCAAAACGGCCAAAATGCGGCATAGTAGTAGGCACAGCATTGGAACCGTTTCCAAAAAGCATTTATACGACATCCATTTTTCATCAGGTATAACTCATGATAGATTTTGACCACGCCTGCCATCTTTCGCTGAAGCGCCTGCTGCCCCGCATTCAAGCCCTGATTCCTTCCCAACCGGAACATGCCGTTTTTTATGAGCGCCTGGATCGTCATTTCCCGACCATCTTCCGGCTGCTGTTTGAGCTGTACGGCACGCGCTACGACTTCTTTTATCACCTCGAACAAACGCTGCTGACTGCCGCGCAATGCTACCTGGACCGTCCGCCCGACCTCAAGGCGCTGGACCGGCAGCGCGAGCAAAACCCGGACTGGTTCCACAGCGAGCAGATGCTGGGCGGCGTGTGCTACGTCGACCTTTTCGCGGGGGATCTGGCCGAGCTGCGGGAGAAAATCCCCTACTTCACCGAACTGGGGCTGACGTACCTGCACCTGATGCCGCTGTTCCGCGCGCCAGAGGGCGAAAGCGACGGCGGGTACGCGATCAGCAGCTACCGCGATGTGGACCCCAAACTCGGCACGACGGCGGAACTGGCCGCGCTCGCTGCCGAGCTGCGCCAGAACGGGATCAGCCTGGTGCTGGACTTTGTCTTCAACCACACCTCCAACGAACACGACTGGGCCTTGCGCGCGCTGGATGGCGACGAAGAGTACCAGGACTTCTACCTGATGTTTGACGATGAGCGGTTGCCACAGCAGTATGAGCAGCATCTGCGCGAAATCTTCCCCGAAAACGCGCCGGGCAATTTCCTGCTGCACCCCAAGCTGGGCAAGTGGGTGTGGGCCACCTTCCACTATTACCAGTGGGACCTGAACTACGCCAATCCTGCCGTGTTCACTGCCATGTTGGGCGAGATGCTGGCCATCGCCAACATCGGCGCAGAGGTGCTGCGGCTGGACGCGGTGGCGTTCATCTGGAAGCAGCTTGGCACCGCGTGCGAAGGGCTGCCGCAGGTGCACACCATCATCCAGGCCTACAACGCCCTGACGTGCCTGGTGGCCCCGGCCATGTTGTTCAAGTCCGAAGCCATCGTCCACCCCTCGGAGGTCGCCAGCTACATCAGCCCGCAGGAAGCGCCGATCTCCTACAACCCCACGTTGATGGCGCTGTTGTGGGAAGCGCTGGCCACGCGCGAGGTCAAGCTGCTGCGCCACTCGATGCAGCGCCGCTTCGAACTGCCGGACGGCTGCTCGTGGGTGAACTACGTGCGCTGCCACGACGATATCGGCTGGACCTTCGCCGACGAAGACGCCTGGGAAGTGGGCGTCAACGGCTTTGATCACCGGCAGTTCCTCAATGCGTTCTACATGGGGCGCTTCCCTGGCAGCTTTGCGCGCGGCCTGCCCTTCAACGCCAACCCGGTCACCAAAGATGCGCGGATTTCGGGCATGTGCGCGTCGTTGGCCGGGCTGGAACACGCCCAGGAATCCGGTCACGCGCTGTATATCGAGCACGCTTTGCGCCGCATCGAACTGATCCACTCGGTGATCATCAGCGCGGGCGGTATTCCGCTAATCTACCTGGGTGACGAGATCGCCATGCTCAACGACTACAGCTATGAAGATAACCCGGACAAACGGGAGGACAGCCGCTGGGTGCACCGCATCCCGTTCGATTGGGAGCGCGCCACCCAACGCCACGACGCCGATTCCACACCGGGTCGCATCTTCGAGGCGTTGCGCAACCTGATCCGCATTCGCAAGGTAACCCCCGCCCTGGCCAACGGCACGACGCAGTTCTTCGACAGCGGCAACCCCCACGTGCTGGCCTATCTGCGGAACAAACGCATCCTGGTCCTGGCCAACTTCTCCGAACACCAGCAAACCGTCCACTTGCAATGGGTGCCGCCGGACGCCGTTGATCTGGTGACGGGCGGCAGCTACACCGGGACGCGCACCCTGCGGCTGGCCGCTTTCCAGTTCGTGTGGCTGGCACCGGGCGATTGACGTACAATTGGTGGCGATCATTGCTATATTCCTGGCGTAAGCCCGGTACGCACCGTCCACCGCAGCGCGTACCTGTGCCTGCTGCCAGGGTTTCAGCCGTCATAAGGAGCAGCGCAGCATGGCACGTGAAGTGATCGCCACCGAAAAAGCCCCCGCCGCCGTTGGTGCCTATTCGCAGGGCATCGTGGCTAACGGGTTCGTATTTGTCTCCGGGCAGTTGGGCCTGGTGCCCGAAACCAAGCAGTTCGCGGGCGGCACCGTCGCCGAACAAACGGAACAGGCCCTCAAAAACATGGCCGCCATCCTGGAGGCTGCCGGGACCAGCATGGCCAACGTGGTCAAGGTCACGGTGCTGCTGGCCGACATCGGCACCTTTGCCGAGATGAACACCGTCTACAGCACGTTCTTCCCCACCGATCCCCCGGCGCGCGCGGCTTTCGCCGTCAAGGATTTGCCGCTGGGTGGGCTGGTCGAGATCGAAGCCATCGCCGTGCTGCCCGGCTAAACAGGACCGACGCCATGAAAATCGAGATTCTGGGTTCTGGCGGCGCGACCACTACGCCGCGTCCGGGCTGCCAGTGCCATGTCTGTGTCCAGGCGCGCGCCAACGGCGTGCCCTACAGCCGCACCGGTCCAAGCGTGTTTGTGCATGGCCCCAACGTGTTGATCGATACGCCCGAAGAGAGCAAGCTACAGCTTGACCGCGCGGGAATCGGGCGCGTAGAAGCCTGCCTGTACTCCCACTGGCACCCGGACCATGTCATGGGCCGCCGCGTGTTCGAGGCGGTCAACATGGACTTCGCCGCCTGGCCCCCCAACCGCCAGCTCACCAACGTGTACCTGCCGCAAGAAGTGGCCCACAACTTCCGCGAGCGGCTCGGCTCGTGGGAACACCTGATGTTCCTGCAAAAGCACCAGTTAATCACGGTGCACCAACTGGAAGATGACGAATACATCTCGCTGAACGGGGTCGAGGTGTATCCCTTTCGGTTGGCGGAGGATTACGTCTATGCCTTCCTGTTCGAAGGCGAAGGACGGCGGGTGTTGATCGCGATGGACGAACTGTACGGCTGGCAGCCGCCGGACTTTGTGCGCGGCGTGGACCTAGTCGTGATGCCGATGGGGTTGACGGAATTCGACCCGTTTGACGGCCACCGGGTTATTCCTGCCGAACACCCGGTGCTGCGCGCCGAGGCCACCTATCGCCAGACGTTGGACATGGTGCGCACACTGGACGCCGGGCGCGTGGTGCTGTCGCACATCGAGGAAGCTGTGCGCCTGAGCCACGACGACCTCAAACGCCTGGAAGACGGGCTGCACGACGAGGGCCTCAACGTTGAGTTCGCCTACGACACAATGCTGATCGAGGTGTGAGCGCGCGGCGTGAAATCGCGCAAGAGGGAGGGTCAGCAGATGAAAATCGAATTCCTGGGCACGGCCAGCGCCATCAGCATCCCCCGCGCCGGATGCGCCTGCCCGGTGTGTACCGAAGCGCGCGCCAAGGGGCTGCCCTATTCGCGCAGCGGACCGGGACTGTTCATCCACGACCTGGGGTTGTTGATCGACACCTCGGAAGACATCAACATGCAGCTCAACCGGGCCGGGATCATGCATATCGACGCCTGTTTGTATTCGCACTGGCACCCGGACCACGTCCTGGGCTACCGTGTGTGGGAGATGAACGCCGACCTGCACCACCCTGGCAGCACCCGCCCCACCGATGTCTACGTACCGCAGCAGGTGGCGGTGGACCTGCGCCAGTTCCTGGGCGCGTGGGACCAGTTGACCTACGCCGAGCAGCGCGGCCTGGTCCGGCTGCACGAGTTGGCCGACGGCGACACGATCACGCTGAAGGATACCCGCATCACACCCTTCCGGCTGGCGGAGGACTATGTCTACGCCTTCCTGTTCGAGCAGGGCGACAGGCGGGTGCTGATCGCACCGGACGAACTGCACAACTGGGCTCCCCCCCCGGAGGTGCACGGCGTAGACCTGGCGATTTTGCCCATTGGCGTGGTCGAGTTTCACCCCTTGAGCGGCGCGCGCCAGATTCCCGAAGACCACTATATCCTGCAATATGAGGCGACGCTGGCCCAAACACTCGACATGGTGCGCACCATGCAGCCCCAACACGCAATCTTGACTCACATTGATGAGCCGTCGCGGTTGGGGTATGACGACTATATCCGGTTGGAGGTCAAGCTCCAGGCCGAGGGATTGAATATCCAGTTTGCGTATGATACCTTGCAGGTCGAGGTTTAACTGGAAACGACGCAGGAGACACTCGAAAGGCAGGGCCGATGGCCAATGAACTGATTTTGCTGGTGGACGACGAACCGAACATCATCGAACTGGCCAGCCTGTATCTGAAGCAGGACGGCTTCCGCGTGATCAGCGCCGGGGATGGCCTGACCGCACTCGACATGGTTGAACACGACCAACCGACGCTAATGGTGCTGGACCTGATGCTGCCCCACCTGGACGGGTGGGAAGTGTGCAAGCGCATCCGGGCCGAATCTGATCTGCCGATCCTGATGCTGACCGCACGCGACGACGACATCGACAAGATCGTCGGGCTGGAACTGGGTGCGGACGATTACCTGACCAAACCCTTTAATCCACGCGAACTGGTGGCCCGGGTCAAGGCTATTCTGCGCCGGACGGAACCCCGCCGCGCGCAGCCGGACGAAGGCCCGATCCGCCTGGGCAACCTGACTGTTGACCCCGCGCGCCGCGAAGCGCTGGTCGAGGGACAAATGGTTGACCTGCGCACCAAAGAATTTGACCTGCTGCTGGCGCTGGTCGAGAACGAGGGCATTGTGCTCAGCCGCGAAAAACTGCTCGACCTGGTGTGGGGCTTCGACTTTTATGGCCAGACGCGTACGGTCGACGTCCACATTGCGCATCTGCGCAACAAGCTGGCCGGCTGTACTGCCGAGATCGAAACAGTATGGGGCGTGGGCTACAAGTTGACCGTGGGGTAAACGAGGTCGCGCCGGGATGAGCAGGGCTGTTGCACCGAGAATTTACATTCCCCTCACACAGAGTTAACATCTGGCTGGTATGGTAGGGGAGAGAAAGTAGACGTAACGTCATGCTCAACACCTTACGCAACCGGCTGCTGGCCTCCTACTTGGCGATCCTCATTATCACGCTGCTGATTATCGCGGTGGCGCTGGTCGTGTTTTTGCGCTCGCGGCCCATTCCCACTGACGACATCGAAAACGAGCTTACCGCCAAGCTGCTGGACTTGCGGGTAATTGAAGCGCTGCCCAGCTCCAACTCAGTTGTCACCAACCTGCAAGCGACACTGCTGGATGTGCCGGTACAGGAAGCGTTGCCTGCTGGCCCGCGACGGCTGCAAGACGAAACCGACGAACAAACGGTGTGGCGCTTCCTGCGGGACGAAGCAGGCGCACTGGATGTGCGCTTATTGCTGGCCACCGAACAGAGCGTAGTCTATTTTGATTCGGCCCAGGAAATTGAAACCGGCAGCGCAATTGATGAACTGGAACGCGAGCCGCTGGTCAGACAAGGCCAACTCTCCACTCGGATGGCCAGCGCCTTCCAGGGCCGCTTTGCAGACTCGGACGGCGAGGAATGGATTTACGTCTCACAGGTGCTGCCCGGACGCTTTTCCCCCGGCGAGAGCACCCACCTGTACCTGATCGTGGCCGAACCTGCCCCGGCCCCGGAGGATACTACCCAGCGCGTGGTCGGCTATCTGGAGGAAGCCGCCGCTGAACGCAGTGCGCGCATTCTGCTGACCACGCTCGACGGCGAAGTCCGGTTCGACTCCAGCAACGCCTATCTGCCCGAAGAGATCGTGTTCAACCTGGAACAGAACGAGCTGATCCCACCGACGCCAGGCCGCCCCGCCGCGATGTTATTCAAGGGCCAGTTTCAGGACCCGGACGGCACGGAATGGCTGTACGTCTCGCAAACCTGGGATATCGGCCCCGACCCGCTGCAGATCATGGTCGCGGAAGAATCGCCCGAACCCACACTGTCAGAAGTCTTCCGCGCCTTTGGGGATGAATTCTTCTCGCCGCTGGCCCAGGCGGGGTTGTTCGGGCTGCTGGTAGCGCTGGGCCTTTCAGCGCTTATCGCGCGTTCGGTCGCCCGCCCATTGCAGCAGATGAGCCGCGCGACCCAGGCCATCGCACAGGGGAACTTCAACCCCCGCGTCCCAGAAGCGGGACCGCGCGAAGTCCGCGCCCTGGCGCAGTCGTTCAACGACATGGTCGAGCGGGTATCGATCACCCAGGCCGCACAGCGCGATTTTCTAGCCAACGTTTCGCACGATCTACGCACGCCGCTGACCAGCATCCAGGGCTTTTCGCAGGCGATCATGGAAGGGGTAGCGGCTGATCCGGATACGGCCCAAAACGCCGCGCGCATTATCTACGACGAAGCCGGGCGGCTGCACCGCATGGTCGAGGACCTGCTGGACATGGCGCGCATCGAGGCCGGGCGGATGGATATGCGGCGGCAGATCGTGCGCCTTGCGGATTTGTTGCAAGCGGTGGGTGACAGCCTCTCGGTCAAAGCCGGGGAAAAGGGACTGACACTCGAACACCATATCCCCGACGACCTGCCGCGCATCGCGGGCGATGGCGACCGGTTGGCCCAGGTCTTCACCAATCTGCTTGATAACGCCATCAAGCACACCCCCCCCGGCGGGACTGTCACGCTGGAAGCCGAAACAGAACGGCATCGTCTCGTGGTTGCTGTGCGCGATACCGGCGAAGGCATCCCCGCCGAGGACCTGTCGCGCGTCTTCGAGCGCTTCTACCAGGTGGACAAAAGCCGCAAACGGGATCGCAAGACTGGCACCGGGCTGGGGCTGGCCATCACACGCCAGATCGTAGAGTCGCACGGCGGCACGATCCAGGTGGCCAGCAAGGTGGGCGAAGGCACGATTTTCACCGTATATCTGCCGCTGCCCGCCCCGGACATGACCACGATCAACATTCGCCATCCCGGATAGTGCGCCAGATCAGACGAATTCCGAGCGGTGCAGGGCTTCGAGCTGTTCTGGCGTGCCGACCACGATCAGGATGTCCCCTTGTTGAAGCACGGTCCTGGCCCCCGGATTGAACTGGTGACGCCCGTCCCGGTTGCGCACGGCCATGACCAGCATCCCGGTGCGCCGCCCGATGTCAGCATCGACCAATGTTTTGCCGATCAGGTTGGGCACTTTGTCGACGTGCACTTCTTCGATGCGCAGCGGCTGGTCGGAAACACGCAGCATCTCGTCCAGGAACGCCACCACCACCGGGCGCAGCATGATCGACGCCATACGCAAGCCACCGATGGCGTTGGGCGACACCAGCTCGTTCGCGCCCGCCTTGTGCAGCTTGCTCATGTTGTCCTCGTCGTTGACGCGCGCGATGATGCGCAGCCGGGCGTTCAGCGCACGGGCACTGAGCACGATGAAGACGTTGTCTTTGTCCTCGCCCAGCGCCGCCACCAACCCGCGCGCCCGGTCGATCCCGGCCAACCGCAGCGTGTCGTCGTCGGTGGCGTCTGCAACTAGGTAGGGGAAGTCTCCGATCTGCTGCTGGACGTGCTCGATCACATCGAGACTCTGTTCGATGAGAACAAACAGCGTCCGGGTGCGGTGGAATTCCTCGACGATATACTTCCCGGTCCGGCCCCCGCCACATACAATAACATGCTCAGACAAATGCGTGATGCGCTGGTCCATTCTTCTTTCCCGAATAATACGATAGAATTCCCCCTCGACCACAAACGCGGCCAGGGTCGAAACGGCATACCCTGCCAGGCCAATCGAGGTGATGATCAGGGCAATGGTAAAGACGCGCCCGCCCTCGCTCAGTGGGCTGATTTCGCCATAGCCGACTGTGGTCATGGTGATAATGGTCATGTACAGGCTGTCCAGGACGTTCCAGCCTTCCAGCAACGTGTACCCGACTGTTCCACCACCAACCACGCTGACGATCAACACCACGGCGCGCAGCAGCCCGAAGGGAGGCCGATATCGACTGCGATTGTCGATTGGAACATTGCGACTCATGGCGGCAGGACAATTTCCTTTTAAGATTATGACAATCATTCAGTGGATTTTGCGTGCGTTTCGGTGTATTGTACTGGTAGATGCGCAATCACGCACAACCAATAAAATAGATAAATCAACACTGGCATACACATCAATACATCCAAGGAGTGTGCTATGCGGATAAAATCCTTTAAGTTTCAGTGGCCTGTTGTGTTTGTCTTGCTAATGATCATCCTGGCCCAGCTTGCCTGTATGGGCGGCGGTGGCGGCGGTGATGCAGCAGAGGAAGAATTTGGCGAACTCACCGTTGACGAGCAAGTCGCCGCCTATCATGCCACACTCACAGAAGAGTTGTACTGGTACGAGGATAACCTCGACATTCTCGGACAGCCGGGCTACACCGATCCCACCGAAGAACAGTGCACTTTCCCCGAAATCGAACACACGCCTCCCGAACCCCTGGATCGGCAGGCTCGCGAAGACGATCCAGAAGCGCAACAACTTATCAATCAGCTTGAAGGAGTCAAGCGCGACCTGGATGCCGCCGGGGAAGTCTGGCAGTCGCACTGCGACACCTGGACCAATGCCATCGGTGCCGATCAGCAGATGCGCCCCTTAATCCAGAGCGCGAACGTAGGCCTGGATTCGGTGCAGAGCACGCTTGACCGGCGCGAAGCAGATCGGCAGGCGGAAGAAGAAGCAGGGGGCGCTGGCGGCATCATGTAGCCGGTCAAAGCGAGGGGCGAATGATCGACAAACGCAAGATATGGAGCGTGGTGCTGGTGGTGCTGATGCTGGCCATTGGGCTGGTGGCGTGCAACGGGGATGGTGACGATGAGGCCGATCCGGACGTGACCCCCGGCCCCACCGAACTGAAACAAACGGATGAAGCGCTCGACAAAGCCGCCGCAGATGCCAATGTGCCCTCCAACCGGGAATTGGCGGAATGGGAAGCAGTGCTGCGTGAGGAGTACGAATGGCTGCTGGGCATAGCCCAGGCTAGCGATCCCGGTGCCTTATGGCCCCAGGCGGAGGAATGTCGCTTCCCAGAGTTTGAAAACAAATCACAATTCATTACTGAACCTGGCCGCCGCAGAGATGCCACCGCCGGATTGATCGTCAACGAACTGGAGGGCGCGGAGAACCAGATCGACAATGGCCGGATCGCGTGGGCAGCGTTTTGCTCCGGCCAGGCAGATCGAGTCGAGGCCACCGCCAACGTACTCAGACGTTTAGAGGGTGTGGAGCAGACGCTGGACGAAACGAAGGCCATAATCGAGGGGCGGATGGGGTAATCTGCTGTAGAAGTATGAGGAGCTTGTGCGTATGACTGAGGGCAAACAGGCCCGTGCACCAAACCGGCGGCTGATTACCATGCTGGTCCTGGTGCTGGTCGTATCGATCATCACCAGTGGCTGCGGGCTTGTTAATCCCAGCCTGAAGAACCGTATCACACGCCGTGAGGCGTCGCTGCGCGAAGAAGCCAACTGGCTGTGGGACAAATGGAACTATGCCCGGGTGAACCTGAACCCGAACGATGACATCTGCCGAGGCAAGCGCTTCAGTCACGACAATATCGAGCTGAGCCGCGAGGCCCGCGAAGATGATCCGGCAACAGCCCGTATGGTGGACGATCTCAACAGCGCAGAATACTATATCAACTATGTCCACGACTTGTGGAACGGTTTTTGTGATACGGGCCGTGTCGATCCCGAAGCGATGCACCAGTACCTGCTGGACGCATACGAATATCTGAACAACGTCCGCCTGGCGCTCAACAAACCCGAAAAACCACCGGGCTGACGACGCTAACACTGGCCGTCGTGTACGGCACAAACTTCGCACAAAAACCGCAGTGGATCAGGTCCCAATCTGGACCAGGTCGCGGCGGAAAGTCGTCAGACTGAGTGCGCCATCGGGGGTGATGAGCACATCATCCTCGATGCGCACGCCGACCTCGCCGGGCAGGTAGACGCCTGGTTCCACCGTAAACACCATCCCCGGCTCCAACAGGCGCGCATTGCCCGCGACGATGTTGGGGCCTTCGTGCGCTTGCAAGCCCAACCCGTGCCCGGTGCGGTGGGTGAAGAATTCGCCCAGGCCTGCACTTTCGATCACCTGCCGCGCCGCGCGGTCCACCTCCTCCGCCGGAACACCGGGAGCCGCTTTCTGACGTCCGGCTTCGTTGGCAGCCAGCACCACAGCATACACCTCGGCCAGTCGGGGCGACGGCGCGCCCACGCTGAAGGTGCGCGTGATGTCGGACGCATAGCCGCGCACGGTCGTGCCGAAATCGATCAGCAGCGGTTCGCCCTCGGCCACCGGGCGGTCGCCAACTTCACCATGTGGCAGCGCGCTGTTCGGCCCGCTGAGCACAATTGGTTCGAAGGGATGTTTGCCGCCGCCGCGCTTAAGCTGCTCGACCACCAACAGCCCGGTGATCTCGCGCTCGGTCATACCCGGCTGCACCTGGGCGATGGTCGCGTCCAGCGCCTCCTCGCTGATGCGAATCGCGTCGCGCAGCGCGGCCACGTCGTCGTCGCTCTTATGCATCCGCAGTTCGGCCAGCGCCGCCCCGCCCGGCACAATCGCCACATCCGGCAGGTGCCGCTGGATGATGGTGGACTCCAACACTCGCATCCGAAGTTCTTCTACGCCAAGCCGTCCCGCCAATCGCAGCGCTTCCGCCGCCGCCGCGAACGCACCCCCGTACCCCTCGCCATCCGACCAGGGAAACAGCCGGAAGGGAATACCAGACGCCGCCAGCCGGTCCGTTTCCAGGGCGGGCACGACCGCCACCGGCTCCTGGTCCGGCACAAAAAACGCCACCAGTGGGCGCTCCATCAGGTGGAAGTCTACGCCGGTCACATACTGCAAATTGGCACCGGGGATCAGGGCCAGGGCGTCAAAGTCGGCTCCGGCAATAATGTCGTACAGGCGTAACACGCGCGGGTGTGTCATGGTCGTTCGCTCCCATTGGTGTATCGGATAGTCTTTTCGTGCCGCAAGCCTAAAACGGGATGGGTCGAATGTCAAGCAATCCGCGATAATGACGGTAATTTTCCGGTATAATGGTCCCAGTTCTGGAATTCGGGAGCCAGGTTCACTGGCGGTACGACGCCACCAGGGCCTGTTCCCTGGCACAAGGAGAACAGCACCATGCGGCGAATTGCGGCATTTGTGGGCGGGGTAGCGAGCGGCACAGCGGTGGGTACGGTGCTCGGTTTGCTATTGACTCCGGCCTCCGGCGAAACCATGCGCGAAGGACTGCGCCAGCATATCGCTAATGCGCGCGAAGCGGGCCAGGCAGCAGCCGAACAAAAGCAAGCTGAACTTGAAGCCCGCTGGCAGACGCTCACCACCCCCCAGGACCGTGCTGAAGACGCGGACATCGCTGAAGACTGAAAACTGCGCCCCCTATTCCGCGCAGCGCTGCACGGTTACTTTGTAGTCGGCCAGCTCGGACGTGAAGGGAGCCATCGCACCGATCACAATCGTGGCTGAGCCACCATCCGGCACGGTGATCGATGCACGCCCGGTGTTGAGCACATCCAGCGGCAACCGCTGTACCATTGGCGGGGAGTCCGGGCTGTGGATGACGATACTCACCGTCCAGTCCTGCACCACTGTATCGGGAATGCGCAAGAAGCCGTCCGGCGACCACGGCGAGTCCGGGCTTTCGACATCGTCCACAAAACCCAACTCGACGATACCCAGGTTGTCCAAAGCCACGCCGCTGAGGGTATTGGAGGTGTCGGTCAGGTATTCAAAGCGGACCGTGACCGGGCCGCCGATATACGCGCTGAGGTCGATCTGTTCCGTCGTCCAACCAGCGGAGCGCCCGGTGTAGTACGCGCCCGGCGCATCGCTGCCCCCAGAAGCCGCCCCTGGACCACCCACTACCTGCCAGCTAATGCCCCAGTCGGGCGAGACCAGCACTTGCAGCCAGTCGAAGCGGTTTTCGACATCCCACCACGCATCGAAGGTCAGAGTGGCCGTTTCCAGCCCGGACAGGTCAAAGGCTGCCGTCAGCCGGGTGGCGCTGCTGGCGTTGTTGTAGGACCACCACATGTAGTCGCCCGACGCCGGATCCGCGCCCATCACCAGCACGTCGTCGCTGCCATCGAAGCTGATGTCGTACACGCCCGGCTCGATCAGGCCCAGGTAATCGGCCCCGTACTGGTTGACCGTGTCGGTATGGGTCAGGCAGTCCTCGCCCGGATACAGCCGGTCAGGGCGCAGTTGGATCGGCAGGTCGAGCGTCTGATAGTAGTACAAACCGCCGTCCACGTAGGGATCGTCGAGGTAGTTGGCCAGCAGCCAATCGCTGAAAACCTGGTCCACGTTGACATTCTGGCCGGTGCGCACCAGCGCGTCCTGGATGGCCGCCATGCCGTCATACTGCGACAGCGTGATCTGCTGGATGTAGTCCAGGCCAAAACGCTCGTAGAGGTACACCAGGAACAGGTATGATGCGCCATAGTAGCGCCCCAATTCGTAGCCGTTGGAGGACCAACCGTTGAGGTGGTGATCGGGCTGGCTCAAAAAGTCGGCCATGTTGCCCCCGCTGATGTACCGGGGCGTGAAGCCGTTGAAATGCTCGGTGAGCTGCGACAGGCCCTCGTTGAGCCAGCGCTGCTCATTGCCATCCACAATGTGCCGGATCAGGTGCTGGTGTTCGTGCGCCAGCGTGGTGAGATAGGATTCGGAGTTGAGCGGTGCGGTGTCCAGGTTGATGTAGATGATTGCACGCTGGTTGCTGTTGAAACACAGCGACTGGGGGCAAAAATCATTGGGGTTGAACGCTCCGGCAATGCGCGACGTGATCTCGCGCTGGTTGAGGATGTGCAGCCGGGGATCACCATCCAGGCCGGGATTCCAGCTTTCGCCAAACAGCGACACATGCAGCGGCCAGATGTGGTCTTCGAAAAAAGCGGCAGCGGCGGCGAGTTCATCCTCATCAACCACCGTGTCCGGCTCGAACCAGAAATAGGCGTGCGCGGTGCGGTAGCGCAATACAAACGTGCGCGGCGTGCTGTTGAACTGCTCCAGCGGGAAAAAGGATTCTTCGTCGCCCACCTCATACTCGCGGAACGGAAACGGCCCGTACATCGACTCCGTCGTCTCCCAGCCCACGTCCACCAGCCAATCGGCCTGGGACCGGTAGCGCGGCACCACCGGCGCATCACTCCACGACAGGGTATCGGCCCGGCGACCATCCTGCGCGCCTGCCACACCGACCAGCACACTGCTCGCTACCAACATCAACACCACTCCCAACGCCATCACACGCCAACGCCGACAAACCATCACGCTTCCCTTCACATCCGTTTCCATCCACCCCAGCATTTCTTTAGTCGTATGACAGCGCCAGTTTGGGCCACCCTACTTTTTACCTATTTTTATAACGCAACTCCGCAGAATATCCCGCTTATCTATTTTATTAGCAAAAACCTTATCGAGTAACACTTTGCTTTCATCAACCTATTAACCGGGGGCGACTCCCGCGAACCGCCCCCGAAAACATGCTGCTTATTCCGCCGCTGCCAGCGTAACGCTGAACTGGGTCGGTTCGGTGGTGACCGGAGCCAGGCCGCTGATCACCAGGTAGGTGTCGCCGCCGTTTTCCTCCAACGTGAAGGTCCACTCGCCTTCCGGCATGTCATCCTCACCCAGCAGGCGCGTCACGGGCGCGGCGGGGTTGCCGGTCTGGACCAACTGCACCAGGAAGCGCTGCGGCAGCACATTGTCGGTGCGCAGCCAGCCTTCCGTGATCCAGCCATCGTCACCATTTTCCACGTCGTAGCTGTAGCCGATTTCGGGAATGCTGATGTCGTCGATGACCATGCCCGGTTGGGTGACGGCGTCGTCAGTGATGTATTCGAACCGGACCTGGATTTCCTGACCGGCATAAGCCGACAGGTCAACCGATTCCGGCACCCATTCGCCGCTTTGCCCGGTGTAGCCGGGACCGTAGGCGTTGCTGTGCGGGTCTTCGGTGGTGGTGCGCCCGGTTTCGAGCGGAGTCCAGGTCGCGCCGTCGTCCGTCGAAACCATCACGTAAGCGTAATCCCACAGGTCCTCGATGTGGTACCACGTCATGAAGTTGAGCGTCGCGGAATCCACGCCGGTGAGGTCGAAGGCGCGCGTCAGGCGGGTGTCGCTTTCGTCGGCGCGGTTGGACCACCACAGGTAGTCACCGCTGTAGGCTTCAGTGGGCAGAATGCGCACAATCTGGTCGCCGGAGAAGCTCAACGTGACCTGCTGGTTGGCGGTGTTGGGCGTCAGGCGGATGTAGGTCGCGCCCCACTGCACGCCGCTCATTTCCCGCGCGCTGCCATCCGGCGACAGCGATTTGTTGACCATCACCGCCGGCAAGTAGGTCATCTCCGGCAGCGAATAACCATAGCGACCGTCGCCCAGCGAGGTATCCATGAGCAGGTTGGCTACGGCCCAATCACCGAACACGTCCACCACCGTCACCGACTCGTCCGTAAGCGGGTCGCGTGCATCAATAGCAAACAGCGCATTCTCGATGCCATCCATGCCGTTGGCCGCGTCCGCCACCAGCGCGATGGTTGCGTCTTCGCCAAAGCGGTCATAGAAGTAGGCGATGTACATAAACGCCGCCCCGTAGTGCACGCCGCGATTATCGTTTTCCGGCCAGGTGTTGAGTTGGACCGTGCCAGCATTGAGGAAGGAGTAGGAGAAGTCGCTGATGCCGTACCCCGTCAACAGCGGGGCCAGTTCTGACAAACCCTCATTGACCCAGGTGTCTTCGTTGAGGTCAACATTGAAGTGGACCATGTGCTGGAATTCGTGGGCCAGCACCGCCTCGTAATAGTCGGTGCCGATATCGTTGCCCATTGTGTCCAGGTTGACGAAGAACATCTCTTTTTCGTTGGAGCCGGGGGCCACTTCGTCCGGGTATTCGCTGGTGCTGCCATAGTAGGCGGCGACCCAATAGCCCAGGTTACGCGCGTGCAGAATGTACAGGTGCGGGTCGCCGTCGATGCCCGGCAGCGCTTCGGTCCCGAACACACGGTGCACTTCGGGCCGGATTTCGTTTTCGAACGTGTCCGCGCTGCGCCGGATGCCGGCCAGGTCCACCGGATAGCCCTGTTCGACAAACATGTAGACATGGTCCGTCTTATACACCAGCTCCGCATCCACCTGGAACTGCTCATCGGCGTCCAGATTATCGGCCCAAAAAGTGACCACGTCACCCACCTCGTATTCCGCCGGAGGTTCGGTCGGCGGGGCAGCAACGTCGGTCACGCCCAGCAAGCGGATCGCCAGGTCCACCCGGTCACGCGGGGGAATGTAAGTGTCTTCCAGGCTGGCGAGCGTTTCCTGACCAGCGTCGGGCGGCACGGGTGTCGCGTCCGACTGCCTCGGATGGCTCACATCGCCATTCGACGAAAAACTGGCTGCCGCCAACCCAATCGACGACAGCACCAGCAGCAGCAAACCGGCCACCGCAATGGCCACTTTTCGATGCGTCAACAACGTAGGCTTCATCCTTGTATGTTCCTCTTTTGTTCTACATGGTCGATAGGTATACAGAGTCGTACATCAAATATAGCAACGTGGCGGGCAAAAGCCTTACTGTCTGCATCCCACCCGCACGGTGTCTAACGCTATCTCTACTCTAAGTCTATTATACGAAAAGATGGGGACGATTTGCGCCAACCGCTATAATCATATTGATAATCATTGTCAGGAAGAATACCCATGCCGCATCTCATCGACGACGCCGAAGCTCTGTTGCACGAACACGGTTTCAAGATCACAGGCCAGCGCACGCTGCTGCTGCAGGTCCTGGCCGGGCAGTCCACCTATCTGGACGCTGAAGAAATCTACGAACTAGCCCACGCCCAGGACACCAGCATCAGCCTGGCGACGGTTTACCGCACGCTTAACCTTTTCGCCGATTTGGGGCTGGTCGATCACCGCTATATCGAGCCGGAACACCGCCGCGAAGTCTTCCGTATGTCGGAGGGTCCGGAGCAGCATTACCTGACCTGCGTGCGCTGTGGCGCGCGTGTGCTGATTCACGCGAACCTGCTCAACCGCATGGCGCATGAACTGGTCCGGCGCAAGGGGGTCAGCGTGATCACGGCTTGCGCCTGCTTCACCGGCTACTGCCCAGACTGTACGGCTGAACTTCAGCAGACAGGCAAACTACCCACCGGAAACAGCTTGCCTGGCTGACACTCACCCGAGCTTACCCGTTGTGCGTTTCGAATTTGCGCGCGTTGAAGATAGCGATGGCCGCCTGGTCGGCTAACGACGCCAGCACGTTGCGGTGGTGCTTGCTGTACCGGATTAACGGGCGGCGGCTGTCGACATACAGCAGGCCCAACAGCTCCTGGGACGTGCGCAGTGGGGCCGCCATAATGGTGCGCAGTTCCAGGTCCAGGATGCTGTCGCGCATTTTGAAATGTTCGTTGCGCTGGGCATCGGCCAGAATCACCGGCTTTTGGCCGTCCAGGGCCTCATTCACCACACTGGTCGAGATGACGAAATCCTCTTCGGACAGGTATTCCCCGGCATATGTCCGCCCCATCTTGAAGCGCAGGTCGCCTTCCTCGTCCAGCAGCATTAAGAAGGCACGTTCGGCTTCGGCAAACGACAGCGCACTGTCGAGGATCATGGTAACCAGGCGGTAAATGTCGTGTTCACGGTGCATAGCCTTGGTCACTTCGAGCAGCAATTGCAGCGCGCGCAGCTCGTAGGCGTCCCCCTGCTCATTCACATACGGCAGGTGCTCGCGCACATCATCCAGCACCTGATCCAAACTCTGCAGATGTTCCTGTTTATTGTTGTCATCCATCGCCATAGCGTTGTTTATTCCTGTTCCTTAAGCGTTTGACGTAATTTTTGACGCAGCACGTCCAACACTTCATACTGGCCGGTACTTTCATCCACAAAATACCAACGCTGCCACCCATTGCATGTCGGTGTGTCCGTCAGTTTGGCCCCAACCTGATGAATTGAGCCGGTAACCCCATTGGCTCGCAACTGCCCATTTTCCAGTATAACAGCGATCTGGTCGGAACGGTCCAGGTAGAGTTTCTGACCAGGACGTAAGTACCCCCACTCTAGCAGCGTCTTGAAGGGAACTCGCACTCGTTTGCGGCGCACCGGCAGCTTCAACAGCGGATCATCGGGCGGCAGCGGCTCTACCGCCGCGACACGCGCCCGCGCTGCTTCCACGTAGGCCGGTTCCTGGTCAATGCCGATCCAGTGCCGATGCAGCCGTCGGGCAACAGCCGCTGTCGTGCCCGTGCCAACGAACGGGTCCAACACGAGGTAGCCGGGCTTGCTGCTGGCCAGGATGATGCGTTCCAACAGCGCTTCCGGCTTTTGCGTGGGATGTAGCTTGCGTCCTTCGACATCCCGCAGTCGTTCGGCCCCGCCACAGACGTTAATCGCCCATGTACAGCCAAGTTGTTTACCATTATTGAACTGCTTCATGGTCTGGTGATTGAAGGTGTAGCGGCTGTCTGGGGAGTGCTTGGCCCAGATCACAAATTCGACGTCATTCTTGAACCGCTTGCCCCGGAAGTTGGGCATGGCGTTGGGCTTGAACCACGTGACGGTGTTAAGCAACCAGAAGCCCAGGTCTTGCAGCGCCTGGCCGACGCGAAAAATGTTGTGATAGGTGCCCGAAACCCAGAGCGTGGCCGTTGGTTTCATCACAGTACGGACGGCACGCAGCCACGCGCGCGTGAACTCGTCGTAGGCTCGGAAGCTGTCGAACTGGTCCCACTCATCATTGACAGCATCAACCAGCGTCATGTTGGGCCGCCAGAGGTCCTGGCGCAGTTGCAGATTGTATGGCGGGTCGGCAAAAACCAGGTCAACGCTATGTGCGGGGAGCGTAGGTAGAATCTCAAGCGAGTCACCCACGATGATGCGATCAGTAACAGACATCAACAGTCAGCTTTGCTAGCATAAGGGTATTTATGTATTATAGCCGATTTTTTAACCTTCTTCCCGCGCCAGTTGGATAAAGGCCCGGATGCCGATGATGACCGAGGCCACCGGCACCCACACGATCCCGAAAATCGTCAGCGCACCGATCAACATGCTGCTCTGGACCGATTCGTCATCGCCACCCGGCAGGCTGTAACCAACCAGCCCGCCCACCAGGAACGGGATGAACACCATCGCCAGCGCCGCCAGATTGGGCTTGCGCAGCGGCGTGATGCTCTCCAGGTAGGATGGTTCGCGGCGGGTGGCCAGCGTCATGTGCAGCATCAATGCCAGAAATCCCACCAGCGTGACCACCAACCCGACCGCCGTCATCTCAACCGCACCCTGCGCGTCCGCGATCACCAGTGCCGTCACCAGCACTGCGCCCGCCGCCGTCCATTCGTATGGCGTCAGCAGCCACTCATCATACTTATAAATCCCCGCCGGACGCAGCACAAAGCGCAGCCCCACCGCTGCCAGCAGCAAAATACCCACGACGACCAGCATTACGCCCAATTCGACTTCCGGCAGCGACTCATCGGACACCACCGGGAACCAGCGCGTCCAGATGCCCCACGCCAGCCCGCTGACGGCGGCGATGCCCGCATCCAGGCCAGTGGTAGCGCGCCCATTAGCCAGCAGGTGATAGGCGGCCAGCGCGCCCACAAAGGCCAGCGGCTGCGCTCCCAACGGGCGCACGATCAGGCTCAGCGGCAGATCGCGCCCGACGATGCGGCTGATCAGGGTGGCATTCACCAGCCCGTACATGCCCGCCACCAACAGCAGGCTCATCACGTCGTTGACGTTGTAACGCGCGATCAGGTCCAGGCAAATAGCAGCCAGCGCCAGGTAGACCAGCGCCACACCGAGCCAGTCCAGCACGGTATAGTCCGCCGCCGACTGCCACACCACCAGTTCCGAAAACACCAGCAGCAGCACCGCCAGAATCGCCCGAGCGCCCCAGCCCGACAGCCGCGCCTGTAGTTGTTCCTGCAAGCCTTGCATAGAGTCCCCTGCCTGATTCACGCGCAAATACCAACACTACCAGTTGTATCACACTTGGCCACAGAGACAAAGCCCTGACCGGATTTATCGCTAACCGCTTCGTACTTCCAATTTGAGTTTTGGCAGCGCCAGCGTACAATGTCCGTTAGACTGTGGCGTCCAGCCAATATACCGGAGCCAAACCGATGCACATCCGCCCCATGACCGAAAGCGATATCCCGCGCCTGGCCGCGATGCGACCGGGGTTCACCAGCCCGACCACACTGGTGGTCGAAAAAACCGGCAGCGGCCTGAATACCAGCTGGCGACTGGTCGAGCGCGAACTGCCCGAACCTTACGACAAAGGGGATCGCTACGACTTTGACGCCACGGAGCAGGCCAACATCCGCGAGCGGCTGCGGTTAGGCACCGGGCTGCACCTGGTCGTGGAACAGGCGGCACGCATCGTGGGCGTGCTCGACGTGACACCGATGGAGTGGAACCATACCGCCTGGGTCTGGAATATTATGCTAGACCAGGATGTTCGGGGCCAGGGCATCGGGCGCGCGCTCTTCGAACAAGCGGCGGACTGGGCCAGGCGCAGCGGCTACCGGGCGCTGGTCTTCGAGACGCAGACCAACAACGTCCCTGCCTGCAAATTCTACGTGCGCATGGGCTGCGAGCTGGAAGGACTGCGCGAAGCCTATTATTCGAACCGCGATATTGCACGCGGCGAAGTAGCGCTGTTTTGGGTGTACAAACTGGCGTGAGAAGCCGCTGATCGATCTACTCTTCCTCAAGCAGCCGCAGCAATACCTGCGCCAGTTCGTCCCCGGCTCCGGCAGCCCCCATGTGCTCGATGGTGGGCATCAGCGCGGCGAGGTCGCTGAGCATAGCGGTGTAGGGCTGGTGACGTAGAAAATCTACTACCTCGCGCCACAGCGGATAACACTGCGCCGGGGTCAGCAGCCGTACCAGGGACTGCCCCAGGCGCACCAGCAAGCCCGCTCGTGCCTGGGAATCCGTTTCCTCAAGGCAGGCATCCAACGCTAACCGCAACGCGTCCTGTTGGCGATTGCGCATGTCAGCCTGGGGGTCGATACACGATGCCAGATACGCAAGGGCGCTGGCGCGGTCATAATCGTCCGTCATCTCCAGGGCGGTATCAAGCGCCTGTTCCAGGATGGCATACCGTTGGACAGGTGGGAAATGTGGGACCAGTTCCAACAGGGCATTGACACGCTGATAGCCTTCCGGGACAGCGGTAGCGGTAACCAGGGCGGAGGTGTGCAGCGGCTCCGGCAGACGGGGCAGTAGCGCAGTCAGGACGTGCACACGGTCATAGGGGGTGTCGATCTTCTCCGCTGCAGCGACAGCATCGTCCAACAACGTATCGGGAATCACAGGAGCTATCGCCGCCAGCACACTGGCCCTATCCTGGGCGCGTTCGACATACTCCACCCGTTCGATCACGTCCTGAGCCACGCGCAAACGCGGTTCCGGCGGCAGGTGGGGCATCAAGGCGCTGAGCACTGGCGCGCGCCGCAGTGGGGCCCGAATGGTGTAGGCATCCGCCAGGGCATCCGGCAGCCACTGGGCTGGCAGGTGGGGAGCCAGGAAGACCAGCGCCCGCCCGCGCTCTTCCTCATCGCGGATGGAACGGGATGCCGTCAGGGCTTCCCGCAAGGCGCGCAGTTGCAGATCGTCGCGCAAATGGGGAGCCAGGTCCACCAGCGCCAGCACCCGTTCATAACGCGCTTGGATAGCAACCGCTGCCGCCAGCGCATCAGCCAACGCCCGCGCGCGTGCGGTTGCCGAGAGGTAAGGGGCGATCATCGACAGCGCGGTGGCGCGTGCTTCGGGCGAATACAACTCCTGTGCGACCGCATAGGCCGCCACGTTCAGATCGCCGGGCAAGTGCGGCGCGAGTTTTGCCAGCGTCGCCGCGCGTTGATGCTCATCGGCAATGCCCTTGACTGCTTGCAACGCCTCGCTTAGCAGTTCCGGCGACAAGTACGGAGCCAGGGCCGCAAAAGCGCGCGCCCGGTCATCGCTGCGTTCGATGGAAAACGTGACGCTAATAACCTGTTGCAGCGCTTCGGGAATGTTTTGGAGCGAGCCGACGGCGTAAACATGCGGAGCCAGCGCGATCAAGGCGCGCGTAGTGCCTTCGTCGCCCGCGATCTGCTCGATAGCGCCCAGGGCACCGGATAGCGCGCGCAGGCGGTGTGGCTCAGCGAGATAGGGCAGCATCCGACCCAGCAGCAGCGCGCGGGCATCAGGCATGGCCAGGTCTTCACCGATACGCAGCAGTTGGACGTGGAATTCGGGTGGCAGGTGGGCGGGCAGTTCGCTAAGCGCCGTCGCACGCGCCAGTTCGTTGGGGATCAGGCGCGCCGCCGTATCAAACGCTTCCGATACTGCCTGGTGTTGGAGTTGAGGCGGCATTTTTTCGATCAACGCCCCCAACGCGCGCACCCGTGACGCGGGATCGCCGATGTTGTGCACGGCGTCCAATACCTGCTGTTGCAGCGAGGGCAGCACCGCGTCCTGGTCTTGCCCGGCCAGATGATCGGCCAGGGTGAGCAGCACCTGCACGCGCAGCGCCGGATCAAGCGCCTCCCCGGTGTCCCGTTCCGTATCCTCGATGGCGGCTTGCACCAGCGCCAGCGGCCGGGCATGTCCTCCAGTTGGGCCAGATAGGGAGCGAGCTTGCCCAACACGCGAAAACGCGCGGCGGAATCCGGCCACTCTCCCAACGCAGTGTAGATGGTTCGCAGCCCGGCATGATCCAGGTATTCCGCCAGGTTCGCCAGGCCGTCCAGGTTATCGTCCAGGCCAGACGGGAACGCATCTTCCCGCGCCACCGCCAGCGCCAGCAAATGCCGGACCTGCCAGATCAGCGTACTCGGACCGGATACGACAGCAGCTTCCAGCAAGCGCCCCAGGTCTTCGTCCGCCGTCGAACGGACATCTTCGGCAGGCGCATAGCGGGCCTGGGCCAGTTGTTGGAGTGCCTGTCGCAAGTCCGATGACTGGCGCAGTTCATCCGCCAGACAAACGAAAAACTCCTCGGCTTCCGCTTCCAGGGTGTCCTGTTCTGCGGGAGTAATCGCCAGCGCCGCCGCCCAGACATTCGCCACCGCCGCATAGTCGGGCGACTGGTCCGGCAGGAACAATTTGAGCATTTCGCCTACCACGCGCGGCTCGGCCATCACCTGGCCGCTCATCAAGCCTTTGGCCAGCGGAGCCGTTTCCGGTGTGGTGTAACAGTCCAGCGTATGGTCAAGCGCCGCCCAATAGGCGCGCTGGAGCGTCTGGCTATGAAAGAACTGCTGGAAGGTGTCATCCGGAAAGAGCGACGACACTGCATTCACAAAGGTTTCCGCCGCGTTGGCGAGCTGCTGCGACGACCGAATTTC
>JAADYV010000416.1 GCA_010092855.1 Chloroflexota bacterium
ATGTAGTTGGAGGTAGTTTCGTTATGGCCCCAAAACACAAAGGCAAAGACCAGTGGGTTGTCCGCCATCCAGATGGTTGGGCCGTGAGAGGGGAAGGCAGCCAAAAGGCCACGACAGTGACCAAAACCCAGAAAGAGGCCATCGAAGCGGCGGTAAAAATCGCCCAAAAAAAGAACACGGACGTGGTTATCCAGAACCAGCGTGGTGTCGTCCGCCTGGGTGAACAACACCAGAAGATCAGCGAACTGTTGGGAATGTGGGACGCCGAACCGGATGGCACGTCCGACGCATGGTGGGATGAGTTCGAGTCCTTTTTACGCGATCAACGCCTGGACCTGAGCGATAATTGATGCGTTATTACGTGTTCGATACCAATATCATCTCGTTGTTCTTGCGGCGCGATGCGAGGGTTCGTACCCGTTGGAACCATATGGAATCTACCGAACACATCATTCTGGGGTGCCCGGTTGTGTGGTACGAAATACGCCGGGGATTGATAGCCAAAGATGCACAGAAACAAACCGAACGCTTTGAGGCGTTGTATTCGACGTTCATCTGGCAGGACTTCGAGCCGGATGATTGGATGTTAGCTGCCGAATGGTGGGCTAACCGCCGTGCTCACGGGCTGCCGGTGGGCGACGCGGACCTGCTAATAGCGGTCTTTGCCCGAAACCGGGATGCTGTTCTGGTGACCGACAACGAAAAGGATTTCGCTAACCGGGCCGTGACGATTGAGAATTGGGCAAAATCGTGAATCCAAAAGGTTGTTTTTCAAGGAGCTAGCCCGATGGACTCCCGCGCGCTGATACCGTTCCGGCACTATGTCCGGTTGTATACGCTGCACCAGGTCGAGACGCCGGGCGAGGTGCTGCTGCTCAGTTTGCGCATCGAAACCCTGCGCTACAGCTTCCTGCCACTCGCGCACCTGCCTGTTGACGCCGCCTACCATGAGGACCCGCGCGCCGGGACGCAGCTTGTGCGTGAAGCGGTGCTGCCCCGGCTGCAAACGCTGCTCGACACCGACGACCCGTTCCAGGTGCTGCGGCTGGCCGGGGACCGTGACGCGCTGTGGCAGCAGTATGCGGCTGAGCGCGGACTCCCTGCTGTGCCACAACGCATCCCCATCGTGCAGCCACCCGCCGCCCGCCCGCAAATCCCCGCGCGCAGCCCAACCGCCACCCGGCTGGCGCGTTTTCAGCAAGCGCTGGAACTGGTGCGCACCGCCGCCGACACTGCTGCTGCCCTTGCTGCCGGGTACCAGAACTGGCAGTTGGGGCGCGAGCAGCGCAAACTGGTCGAGACTCAGCGCGCGCTGCTGCAAGACCAGTTACACAACGCGATCCAGGCGCAGCTCCATGGGCAAAATCGCGCCCTGGACCATGCGCTGGACACGACGTTCGTGCGCGGCTACCTGGCCGACCACGCGGGCGACACCGCCTACGATGCCGTGTTCGGGGACGAAGCTGATGATGAAACAGGCCAGGAAGAGAACGCCTGATGCACGCCCGGCCCGCCTCGCAGCCCTTCCACACCCAACTCTTTGACCTCACGCTGATCCAACTCGCCAACTGGCGCTGGTCGTGGACCGGGCTGCTGCTCTCCAGCACGCTTGCGCCCGTCATCGGCACCATTGCGCTGGGCGTCTTTGCGCAGGACAGCGGCCCCACCGCGCTGGGTTACGTGCTGACCGGCAACCTGGTCATGTCGCTGCTGTTCGGTACGTTCGACCGGGTTGCGGCGCACATGGCCTATATGCGCATGGTGGGACGGTTGGACTTTTTCGCCACGCTGCCCGTTTACCGTGCGGCGCTGGTGCTGGCAACGGTATTCGCGTTTTCGGTGCTGGCGCTGCGCCAGGTCGTGCTGGGGATGCCGGGCCGCAATCCGCTGGTGGTGGATATGGCAGTGCTGAGCGCGGTCCTGGTGGTGTCGTTGTGGTACATCGGGCGCAAAATGGACTGGCGGCGCGCGTGAGCCGGTGCCAACAGTAAACGCTCAGTCCTGGCTGTAGGCTTTGATCTCCTCAGACAACCACACCCGCGCTTCGGCTTCGGTTGCGAAAAAACACGCGCGATCCAATGCCCCGGCTGCCTTGAGCGCTACAGTAGCCATCAACTCGACCGTCTTCGACCCGCCCCATAACGCCAATGCCATCACGTGCGGCATCCGCATCAAGGTCACCAAGTGCAAGCGGACATGCAGCGGGACCGCTTGCGCCCGGCTGAGGTCAATCAGGACCACCAATGCTTCTTCCGACCTGGACACATATTCGCGGGTTGTTTCCATCAGGTCCAGCACGGCTTTTTCGGTCAGCGCGCCAATCACCTGTAAGACCAGCGTGTGTGGTGCTTCCAACCACAAATGGTACATAACGGTCCTTCCTCCCCTGGCGCTGGTAGTCACCCACCACTCAACTGGCCCCCAGCGCAGCAATCCGTCCAGTTGGCTTCGTTGCTCTACGGGTTGCTTACGGATGGCAACCCTATTGGAAGCGGGGATCTTCCCCAGCCGCGTATTCCACCTGCTCCTGCAACCAGGCCCGCGCTTCGGCCTCGGATGTACAGGCGCGCGTCCAGTCGGAGGACATCGCCGCCTTCACCAATACTGAAGCCAGCACCCCTACCACCTTTGATGCACCAAAGTAGGCGCGGAACGCAAACCCCTCATAGCGCAGCATCCGCAGAACTTCAAGCCGGGCGGTGGGCGACAGCGGCTTCATCTGGCTCAGGTCGGCCAGCACGCAAACCGGGGCTTGCAGGTCCTGGGCCGCCAGAATCGCATCCTGCGCCAACTGCTGGCTGGCGGCGTCCGACAACGCGCCTTGAACGACGACGTGCAGTAAGTTCGGTGCTTCGAGCCTGATTTGGTATGTTTCGGACATGTGTTTCCCCACGCCATACGCGCATCTAACCTTTTCACAATTTCACTGACCGAAAGATGATACTCCCCGATTCAGAATACCACGGTGGGTCTTACCGCGTCACGCGCAGATGATCTAAACATGGGTGCAAAATATCACAAGTGTGACCAGGGCTGGGTCGTGCGGGCCTGAGCGTCAGACCAACGCCGGATGACGGTCCGTAGCGCCCGCCAACTATGCGGTATAGTTAGGGCAGCCTGGCAACCTGGACGGAGTGACCATGCACACTTGGCCCCCTGACTATGAGCCTGATCTGCCCCTGCACCCCCAGCCGCGCTTCGACGATGACCGTCACCGCTCCGCGCTGGCCGAGATAGTACAGTTCGACGTGTTGGACCTGGCCGCCAACCGCGAGGGACGCCTCACGCCACTTCAGGCCGAGCAACTGTGGCACGCTGTGCGCATCCAGTTGTGGACCCTCATCGGCGTCTTGAGCGGCGGTGCGGGGTTGATGGGCTTGCTGGGGGTTTTGTTCCTGCCGGGGAGCGCAGTGCTGTTCCTGCCGATGCTGGTATTGATGGGGCTGGCGCTGTTCGGCGCGTGGACGCTGCGCACCGAGCGCGAAGCCCTGCCCATGACCCCGGTCCACACCGCGCTGCTGCGTCACAACCGGCTGTCGCTGGCACTGCACCGCTGGAATGATGCCCGGCGACAGACGCTGTTCCGGGTAGAGGGCGACCAGGTGGTGACGGTTGACCGCGCCCTGTATCGCGTGCTGCGCCCCAACCAGGATTACGCCGCCTACTACGTGCGTCTGCGGCATTTTGTGCCCCGCTGCCGGTTGGTCAGCATCGAGCCGATCAGCGCGCCGGACAACGACTCGCTGCCGCCTCGCCGCCGCTGGCGACGCGGACCGAAACGCAAACCGCGCAAAGCTCATCACGGGCCGCGCCAGTTGTGTTTTCGATCCCTGCCAGGGATAATGAACTGGCTTTAATCAAGACCTATGTGGAGGAAAATATGCTGCTCAAACGACTGCTGGCGCTGGTAATGATGGTGATGGTCATGAGCCTGCTGGCGCTGCCCGCTGGCCTGTCCGCCCAGGACAGCGAACGCGAAACGTACCGTTCACCCGGCGGCCTGCTGACCTTCGAGTACCCGGCGGGCTGGGTAGTCGATGACTCGGACACCATCGGGATACTCATCGCCTCCAGCGAAACGACTCTGACCGCCGACACCATTCCCGCCGGGGAACTGGGCATTTTGCTGTTCGACCCGGCGGTGATGGGCGAGCTGGCGGCAGAGATCGCGCCCGACGCCGACAACACACCGGTGGATACGGTGGAGCTGCTGCTCGAAATCTTCCTGGGCAGCGACGACACAACCATCACCAGCCCGGCTGCCCCGTTCACGTTGGGCGAACGCGACGCGGCCCGTGCGACCGTCACGGTGGATACCGGCGACGACGGCGGCGATGCGCTGGTGTTTGCGCTGGACATGGGCGACGGATTCATGCTGGCCGCGATTGTGGTGTCGGCTCCCGGCGAGATCGAGCAAGCCGAACTGCCCGCCCGTGATCTGCTGCTGTCGGCCCAGTACACGCCGCAGTGGTACGCGATCCTGAGCGGCCACAACGACTGGGTCAACGCCGTGACCTTCAGCCCGGACGGAGCGACCGTCGCGTCGGCCAGTGATGACCGCACGGTGCGGCTGTGGGACGCCGAATCCGGCGAACAGGTCGCGGAACTGTCCGGGCACGTGGATTTTGTGCTGAGCCTGGCTTACAGCCCGGACGGGACTCAGTTGGCGTCCGGCAGCTACGACACCAGCGTGATCGTGTGGGATGTCGAGAGCCGGGAGCCGCTGGCCACACTGGAGGGGCACAGCCTGCCGGTCAACGCGGTGGCCTTCAATCCGGACGGAGCGCGGCTGGCGTCCGGCAGCGCCGACGCGACCGTGATCGTGTGGGACCTGGACAGCGGGGAACCGGTGACGACAATCACCTTCGAGGCGTCGGTGGTCGGGTTGGATTACAGCCCGGATGGGAGCCTGCTGGCCATCGGCGGCGCGACGAACATGGTCTGGCTGTGGGACGTGGAGAGCGGCGAACGGGTCCACGTTTTCGAAGGGCTGGACGGCGACATCAAGGCCGTGACCTTCAGCCAGGATGGGAGCCTGTTGGCGGCGGTCAGCGAATCCGGCACAGTCTACGTGTGGGACGCCGCCAGCCGCGAACAACTTCACCTGCTGGCCGGAACCGACACGTATAGCAACGCCTATGACGTGGCTTTCTCGCCGGACGGCAGCACGCTGGCGGTTGCGGGCGAAAACCCGGCGGTGGTGGCGCTGTGGGATACCGGGTCAGGCGAGCGGATCGCCGTGCTGGAAGGGCACTTCGACCGGGTGCACAGCGTAGCCTTTAGCCCAGATGGCACCCGGCTGGCCAGCGGCAGCTACGACAATACGCTGCGCCTGTGGGATGTGCC
>JAADYV010000417.1 GCA_010092855.1 Chloroflexota bacterium
ACCTGGCCATAGGGCGCAAAGTTGGTGATGGCCGGAATGCGGTGCATTTGGTTCAGGGGCAGCGCCGCCGCATGAATGAAGCGCAGGTCCGCCGGATACCACGGCAGCGTGCCATCCGATAGGTGGGCCAGCAGGTCGGACAGCGCTGCTTCCGCCTCGCCCTGAACCAGGTAATGGAACGTTCCCTGTTCCTGGAATTCGTGCGGCGCGATGGCGGCATGGAGTCCACCGCCGATCACGGTTTTGCCGTGCCGGTGCGCGATCTGGGCGATGGCCCAGCCGTCGCTGGCGGACGAAGACAGGAAGCTGATTCCAACCACCTGCGCGGGACTCGCCGCGATCACTTCCTCCAGCCGGTCGAGGTCGAGTCTCCATTCGCCGCCCTCGATGCGCAGGTGCAGCCGGGTATCGACCAGTTCGACGGTGTGCCCCGCCTGGCGGCAGATTTCGCCCAGCATCAACAGCGTCAGCGGCGGCGTCATGACCGGCAGCCGGTAGCCGTATTCCTGGGCGATAGCGGGTTTCATTTCGGGTCTGGCAGCTAAAACGAGCAGGATGTGCATGGCAGGTTATAATGATGTCCCGTTGGCGCAAAAAAGCCGGCGTAAAAATAGTTCCAAGAAAATCGTACAGAGAACGTACAGCAAACGCGCCAATTGAGCAAGATCACATTGGGCAACAATCACACTAAGCAGCAATCACGACTTGAGGAGAAGCGCCATATGACCCGCCGCGTAGAATGGATTGTCTTGGGCTGTATCCTGGCGGTCTACCTGGTCATCGCCGGGCAGTACGCCGCGCGTACCCCGGACTGGCAGGCTCCCGATGAACCTGCGCACTACAACTACGTGCGCCAGATCGCGGACGAGGGGCGGCTGCCCGTGCTGAAGATGGGCGACTGGAACCAGGATTACCAGACAGCGCTGACCGGCAGCAAGTTCAGCCCAGACCTGACCGAGTGCCGCAATCCGGGCGAGATCGCGTGTCCAGGACTGGAAGCGATTGAGTATGAGGATCATCAGCCGCCGCTGTATTACCTGTTGCAAGCGCCGGTCTATGCCCTGACAGACGGGGACCTGGGCGCGCTGCGGTTGTGGTCGGTGGTGATGGGTGCGGGCGTGGTGTTCACGACGTGGGCGGTGCTATGGGTGCTGTTTCCCGACGTGCCCGGTCTGGCACTGACCGGGGCGGCGTTCGTAGCCTTCATTCCCCAGCACCTGTCGATCCTGGGCAGCGTGAGCAATGATGCGCTGGCGGAACTGGTGGTAGGGTTGACGCTGCTGGCGGTAGTCGTTTACTTAGGCAACTGGCGCATCACCGGGCCAGACGGGGACGAAACGGTCCGGCGCATCAGCCCGGTGGTGCTGGGTCTGCTGGCCGGAGTCGCGCTGCTGACCAAGTCCACGATTTACTTCCTGGGCGGGATCGTGGTGCTGGCCGTGCTCTTGCGCTGGTGGCGCGAAAGCTGGGATCGCCAGCGCGCTGCCCGCCATCTGGCCGCTGTGTTGATCCCGGCACTGCTGCTGGGCGGCGGGTGGTGGGGCCGCAACCTGAATGTGTATGGCGGGCTGGACTTCCTGGGCCTCCAGCGCCACGACGAGGTGACAGTGGGTCAGATGCGGCGCACGGAATACATCGACATGTATGGCCGCCAGCAGTACCTGGAAAGCTACGCCAAGACGACCTTCCACAGCTTCTGGGGCCAGTTCGGGTGGATGGCGGTGGTACTGCCCACGCGGGTGTATCGCCTGTTTCTGCTGTTTACGCTGGGGGTGCTGGTGGGGACCGGGCTATTTGTCTGGCGCAAGCGCTGGCCGACCACGCTCAGCCCGCCGCAACAGCACATGCTGCTGGTGCTGGCTGCGGCGCTGCTTCTGACGTTTGCCGCCTACCTGCTATACAACCGGGACTTTGTCCAGTTCCAGGGGCGCTACCTGTATCCGGCGCTGCTGCCGATGGGATTACTGGTGGCGGTGGGGTTGTGCGGCTGGACGACCGTTGTCGAGGATCGTTTTCCCGCGCTGGTCTGGCTGCCGGTGCTGGCCATGATGGGGCTGGCCGTCTTCGCGTGGTATGCGCTTGATACATACCTGGTGCCGAATCTGTAGCGCCGGGCGATACGACGCATACAATCATGAGCAAGCGCACGCTCCACGAGCGCCTGATCTACGGCCTGGACTTCACCAGCGCCCCCACCCGGCAAAAACCGATTACGTGTGCGGGCGGCAGCTTCGACGGTGAGATACTGCGAATCACGACCTTCGAAGCGCTGACGGACTTCGACCAGTTCGAGGCGGTGCTGATGCGGTTCGGTCCGTGGACGGCGGGCTTTGACTTTCCCTTTGGCCAGCCGGAGCGCTTGATTCGGGCACTGGGATGGGGCGACTCGTGGGGCGCTTATGTGCGCCGGATCGCGGGCCTGGGCAAAGAAGCCTTCGAGGCCGCCATCGCCGCCTATCGCGCCACCCGTCCGCCAGGCGACAAACATCACTTGCGTCGCACGGACGAATGGGCCGGAGCAAAAAGCCCCATGATGCTGCACGGGGTGCCGGTGGGCAAGATGTTCTTCCAGGGGGCACCGCGTTTGCTGGCGGCAGGTGTGCACGTCGCGCCATGCCATCCCACCGGGGACAGCCGTGTGGCAGTGGAGGCATATCCGGCGCTGGTCGCGCGCAAGTGGATCGGCTCAACCGGGTACAAAAGCGATGCACGCCCCAAGCAAACCCCGGACCACCGACTGGCCCGGCAGTCGATTGTGGACGGCCTGCGTGCGAATCGGGAACATTATGGGTTTGACGTGGCGCTGACTGTTTCCCATGTGGCGGAACTGGTCGACGATCCGACCGGGGATCAACTGGACGCAGTGTTATGCGCGGTTCAGGCAGCGTGGGCCAGCACCCAACCCGGCTATGGGATACCGGACGCTGCGAATGGTCTGGAAGGCTGGATCGTTGATCCGGCTTATATGAAAGGGAGCGACAATGCCTGAGGTAACATTAGAAACCGGCCTGACGGGAGAAGCTGCCGTCAGCGTCACCGACGACCTGACCGCGACGGCGCTGGGCAGCGGCAGTGTGAACGTGTATTCCACCCCGGCCATGATCGCGCTGTTGGAAGCAGCGGCCATCAATGCGCTGGACGGCAGGCTGGACGCGGGCTACACCTCGGTGGGCACGCGGCTGGACGTGCAGCACCTGGCTGCGACTCCGGTTGGCATGA